>CAVEJA010000112.1:0-10224 GCA_963615745.1 Duodenibacillus sp. | reverse complement strand
GGAGAACACCCATCCCAAGCCCTCCTCCGGGATGTATGTGCAGGTTATCTCCTTGTTGGAAGGAGACCAACAGACAATGGAATCCACAGCATCAAAGGCGAACTCCCTCTTCTCCCGACGGGAAGAATAATAGTTTAAAAAGCCTTTTACAGAGGCTTTTTTCTTGGGAATATGAAGACGAGCGTCCTCTTGAAAGACCACCACTTCCCCGTTCTTGCAGAAAACCTTCCCTTCAACAACCTTGGAAGCACGGAGGAACGGAGCGGAAAAGAACAGAAAGAACAAGACAAGCGCACCGCCTGCCCAAAGAAACCTCATACCGTAATCACCTGTTTCTTTGTTTCTTTGTTTCTTTGTTTCTTTGTTTCTTTGTTTCTTTGTTAAGAAAAACATAAGCACTTCCAATCATTCTCGCAAACAAAATTATACATATATTCTTAAACAAAGAACAAAAAGCTCTCTTTTTTATAAAATTTATTCCCCAAAATCCAGCATCTCCTTTTCCAGTCTTACCCATGCCGTCTTGCGGAAAGAAGCACTTTAACTTTGGCGTTTCACCTCCTCCGACTATAAGCGAAAATCACTAACTTTGCAACACCTTTTATTATAGCCAACAACAAACCCATCACATACAATGATTCAATTCTTTAAAAACGCCTCCGGGAACATCATTGCCACCGAAGTCGCACACCAACTTTCCGAAGAAGAAAGCAAAGCTTTATGCTGGCTTTTCAGTGACGCCACACTGGTTGAAGCATCGGAAATCCCAGGTTTCTTTGTAGGTCCGCGGCGTGAGATGGTAACTCCCTGGAGTACCAACGCTGTGGAAATCACGCAAAACATGGGACTGGAAGGCATCCAACGTATAGAGGAGTACTTCCCCGTACAAAGCCAAGAGGCGGAACACGACCCCATGCTGCAAAGAATGTACAACGGATTAAACCAGGATATATTCTCTGTAAACATCCAGCCAGAGCCTATCAGGCACATTGAGAATCTGGAAGAATACAACGAGCAGGAGGGCCTGGCTCTCTCGTCCGAGGAAATAGAATATCTACACAAGATAGAAAAAGAATTGAACCGTCCTCTCACCGACTCCGAGGTGTTTGGTTTCGCCCAGATCAATTCCGAGCATTGCCGTCACAAAATTTTCGGAGGGGTGTTCGTCATTGACGGTGAGGAGAAAGAAAGCAGTCTGTTCTCCATGATCAAGAAGACCACCAAGGAGAACCCCAACAAGATCCTCTCCGCATACAAGGACAATGTGGCTTTCGCCAAAGGCCCTGTTGTGGAGCAGTTCGCCCCGAAAGACCAAAGTACAAGCGACTATTTCCAGGTAAAGGATATTGAGAGTGTCATCTCCCTCAAGGCGGAAACCCACAATTTCCCTACGACAGTAGAGCCATTCAATGGTGCCGCCACAGGAACCGGAGGTGAGATTCGCGACCGTATGGGCGGTGGCGTAGGCTCATGGCCCATTGCGGGAACGGCTGTTTACATGACCTCCTATCCGAGAAAGAAAGACCATATCCAGCCTTGGGAGAATCTGCTCCCCGTACGGAAATGGCTGTACCAGACCCCGGAGCAAATCCTTACCAAGGCTTCCAACGGAGCCTCGGACTTTGGAAACAAATTCGGACAGCCCCTTATCACCGGTTCCGTCCTCACTTTCGAGCATGAGGAGGGCAAAGAGAAGTATGCCTACGACAAAGTCATCATGCTGGCGGGCGGTGTAGGATACGGTACAAAGCGGGATTGTCTCAAAGGAAAACCGCAGAAAGGCAACAAAATCGTGGTAGTAGGCGGTGACAACTACCGCATCGGCTTGGGCGGAGGCTCTGTTTCTTCCGTAGATACGGGACGCTATTCCAACGGCATCGAGTTGAACGCCATACAGCGCGCCAATCCGGAAATGCAGAAAAGGGCATACAACCTTGTGCGCGCCCTGTGCGAGGAGGACACCAACCCGGTTGTCTCCATCCACGACCACGGTTCAGCGGGCCATGTCAATTGTTTGTCCGAGCTGGTAGAGGACTGCGGTGGAGAAATCGATATGACAAAACTCCCTATCGGGGACAAAACGCTTTCCAGCAAGGAGATTATCGCCAATGAAAGCCAGGAAAGAATGGGACTGCTGATAGACGAGAAGCATATAGAACACGTGCGCAAGATCGCCGAGCGCGAGCGCGCACCATTATATATTGTAGGAGAAACCACAGGAGATGCCCATTTCAGTTTCAAGCAAGGGGACGGAGTGAAGCCTTTCGATCTGGATGTAGCCCAGATGTTCGGACATTCCCCGGTAACCTATATGCGTGATGTCACCGTAGAACGCCAATATGAGAACGTTTGTTACGATGCCGGAAAACTCAAGGAATACGTGGAAAACGTACTGCAACTGGAGGCTGTGGCATGCAAGGACTGGCTTACCAACAAGGTAGACCGCTCCGTCACAGGCAAGGTTGCCCGCCAGCAATGCCAGGGAGAGATACAATTGCCCTTGTCCGACTGCGGTGTAGTCGCTTTGGATTACAGAGGCAAAAAGGGAATCGCCACAGCATTGGGACATGCTCCCCAGGCAGGCTTGGCTTCTCCCGAAGCCGGCTCCGTACTCTCCGTGGCGGAGTCGCTCACCAATATCGTATGGGCACCATTGACCGAGGGGCTGAACAGCGTCAGCCTTTCCGCAAACTGGATGTGGCCCTGCCGCAGTCAGAAAGGCGAGGACACCAGACTGTACAATGCCGTCAAAGCCCTGTCGGATTTCTGCTGCGCCCTTCATATCAACGTTCCTACCGGGAAAGACTCCCTCTCCATGAGCCAGCAATACCCTGACGGAGACAAAATCATCGCCCCGGGAACGGTCATCGTATCCAGCGGCGGGGAGGTAAGCGATATTAAAAAGGTGGTCAGTCCTGTTCTCGTCAATGACAAGGACAGCTCCATCTACCATATAGACTTCAGTTTCGACGATTTGCGCCTGGGAGGCTCCGCCTTTGCCCAGACCTTGGGCAAAGTGGGAAGCGATGTTCCTACCGTAAAGAACCCCGAATATTTCGCAGACGCATTCAACGCCATCCAGACTTTGATAGGGAAAGACCTTATTATGGCAGGTCACGACATCTCCGCAGGAGGTCTTGTCACCACACTTCTGGAGATGACTTTCGCCAACACCCAGGGAGGATTGCACATCAATCTACATGATTTGCACGAAGAAGACATCGTCAAACTTCTCCTTGCGGAAAATCCGGGAGTAGTCATTCAAGTCTCTGACAAGAACAAGTCGGCGTTCAAAAAAGTCATGGAGGAAGCCGGAGTCGCCTATGCCAAGATAGGTTACTCAGTCCCTGGAGAGAGAGCTATCCGTATTCGGAAGGATGATTTCGAGATAACCCTCGACATCGACGAGATGAGGGACATCTGGTACAGCACCTCCTACCTCATGGAACGCCGCCAGAGCGCGAACGGATGTGCGGAAGAGAGAAGGGACAACTATAAGAGACAGCCTCTGGAAATGAAGTTCAACCAGAACTTCACCGGCAAGTTGGCGCAATACGGCATCAGTGCGGACAGGCGCGAAAAGACTGGGACAAAAGCCGCCATCATCCGTGAGAAAGGAACAAATGGCGAGCGCGAGATGGCTTACGCCCTCTATCTGGCAGGCTTCGATGTGAAAGATGTCATGATGACTGACCTCATTTCCGGCCGTGAGACTTTGGAAGACATCAACATGATTGTCTTCTGCGGGGGATTCTCCAACTCAGATGTGTTGGGCTCCGCCAAGGGATGGGCGGGCGCATTCCTCTTCAATCCCAAAGCCAAGGAGGCACTCGACAAATTCTATGCCCGTCAGGACACCCTCTCTCTGGGAATCTGCAACGGCTGCCAGCTGATGGTGGAACTCGGACTGCTGGGAAACAACGGGGCAAAAATGCTGCATAACGACAGCCACAAGTTTGAAAGCGAGTTTGTCACCGTGCAGATTCCTCAGAACAAGAGCGTGATGTTCCATTCTCTTAGCGGAAACAAGTTAGGTATATGGGTGGCTCACGGAGAGGGGAAATTCTCTCTTCCCAAGGGCGAGAGCGCATATCATATTGTAGCGAAATACAATTACTCCGGCTATCCCGCCAATCCCAACGGCTCCGACTTCAACACCGCAGGCATCTGCTCCGAAGACGGACGGCATCTGGCGATGATGCCCCACTTGGAAAGAGCCATATTCCCCTGGCAGAACGCCTGGTATCCCAGAGAAAGAGCACAGGAGGAAATCACACCCTGGATAGAGGCATTCGTCAATGCCCGCAAATGGGTGGAGGAAAAGACGAAGTAAGGAAATCCCTTTCCAATAACGACAAAGGCTGCATGGTATGCAGCCTTTGTCGTTTGGAACAAATCGGAGCTTCAACAAGCCTATATTCCTATCACCGCCGTTTCCAGCCAATACACAAACATTCCTGCAAGATAGCCCAACAGTGCCACCCAGGTAATATGTTTCATATACCAGCCGAAGGTTATCTTCTCTATACCCATAGCCACCACGCCGGCGGCAGAACCGATAATCAGCAGAGAGCCTCCCACACCCGCACAATAAGCAAGCAGCTGCCAGAAGATTCCATCCACCGCCATATCGCCTGAAACCGCTATGGGGTACATTTTCATAGACCCTGCCACAAGGGGAACATTGTCCACCACGCTGGAGAGGAAGCCTATAATGCCTGTCACCATATAGTGATTGCCCACCTCCTTGTCCAGCCACGTACCGATATGCTGCAAAACGCCCACTTCCGCCAGCACGCTTACAGCCATCAGGATGCCCAGAAAGAACAAAATGGTACTCATATCTATGCGGGACAACATATCCACAATCCGTTTCCCGGCAGTCTCGCTTTGACTATAAAACAGATCCGTGATCATCCACAGGATGCAAAGCAGCAAAAGGATACCCATAAATGGCGGAAGCCCGGTCACGCCATGGAAGACCGGCACACTGCAAAGCCCTCCGACACCCAATATAAAGATGAAACGGCGACGGAAAGGACTGTTTCCGTCCTGTCCGGCAGTCTCCTCCAAAGGCTCATTGGCGGAAATCCCACCTTTCAAACGGTACTGGAGGATGGCGGTAGGAATAACGCTGCTCACCAATGACGGAATGATGATGGATTTTATCACGCCCAAAGATGTCACCATGCCGCCATTCCACAGCATAATGGTGGTCACATCCCCGATAGGCGAGAAAGCACCACCTGAATTTGCGGCAATGACAACCATGGAAGCGTATATCAGACGGTCATTGTGGTCGCTTACCAGCTTCCGCAGAATCATCAGCATGACAATAGTCGTGGTCAGATTATCCAATACCGCGCTCAGGAAGACTGTCACGAAAGACATTTTCCATAACAGCACACGCTTTGACTTGGAGCGAAGCACACCGCTCACAAAGTTAAAGCCGCCATATTGATCCACCAGCTCCACGATGGTCATCGCCCCCATAAGAAAGAAGATGGTCGTTCCCGCCTCTCCAAGATTGCGCCCCAGCACTTCCGTCAGATTGTCTCCGGCATATCCTCCTATCGAATAGAGAGCCCAACAAACCACACACATCGCCAGAGAGAAAGCCGCCTTGTTTATCTTCAGCACACTCTCCATGGCTATATTCAAATATCCCAGTACAAATACTATTACAATAATCGTTGTGATCATAATTTTCTTTTGTTTCTTACGCCACAAAGATACAAACTATTTGAAACAAACGCCATGACAGACAAAAAAAGTGCGGGCGGAAATCCGCTCGCACTCTCATTATCTACATTTAAATAAAGGTAACCGCATTATCCGAATACCCCCATCTTTCCTGAAACAATCAGGAATATATATCCTACTACAAGGGAGAACACACCTACAAGCGCACCTACCTTTGCCATCTGGGAGGTTTTTATCAACCCAGTCGAGTAAGCGATGGCATTAGGAGGCGTGGAGATAGGAAGAATCATGGCGAATGAGGAAGACAACGCCACACCGATAATCAGCGTGACCACACCTCCCAATCCAGTGAACTGGCTTTCCATACCCCTGCCCACGGCTACCAGAATAGGAACCATCAATGCGGCGGCGGCACTGTGGGAGATAAACATCGCTATCGACCAGCAGATAATGCCACTTCCCACCAGCACTATCATCACAGGCCAGGTGTCAAACGGAATGGCACGGATCAGCGCACTCGCCAATCCCGTCTTGTCAATGCCGACTCCCATGGCGAAGCCTCCCGCTACCATCCATAGCACCGCCCAGTCCAGCTGCTGCAGATCCTTTGCCGTGAAAATACCCGTTGCGGAGAACACGGCAAACGGGAACAACGCCACAACAAACGGATTTATTCCGAGCGTTTTGCCGAAGCACCACAGAATGATGGTAACAATCAACGTTATATATATGGTGTTGGTCTTCCAGCCTTTCTCGGCTCCGCCCTCTATTTTCAGGACAATCTCCTTGGAAGTGAAACCGTACATCAGACGGAGAACTATCCAGGCAAACAGGAGGATGACAATCATCAATGGGAACATCACAATCATCCAGTCCAGGAAACCGATGTTGTAACCCAGTCCGCCCTCGCTTACAGCCTTGTTGATAAAGCCCAGGGCGATGCCGTTGGGAGGAGTTCCGATAGGAGTGGCGATACCTCCGATATTGCTGCCGATAGGTATAGCCAGAGCCAATGCCACCTTTCCTTTCTCCTTGTCAGGAAGAGATTTCAGCACAGGGGCAAGGAACGTTAGCATCATCGCCGCCGTGGCGGTGTTGGAGATGAACATGGAGAACACGGCGGTGACAAACATGAAACCCAGAAGCACAACCGTGCTGTTCGTCCCGAAAGGTTTCAGCAGTATCCGCGCGAGCGTCACATCCACGCCACTCTTGGAAGCTACCAGAGCCAGCACGAATCCGCCGAGGAAGAGCATGATGGTCTGATCCGCAAAACAAGCCATAATAGCCTTGTAGCTGACCAGTCCTGAAATCTTGCCCAGCTCCCCTGTCGCCTCGTTTATCTCACGCTGGGCATCCGGAAAGTTGTTCGGATTGACCAGAAACGACAGCGCGCTGTCGCTGATTGTGAACAGCATTATCACGATAATGAGGACGGAAGTCACCCAGGCGGGCACTACCTCCAGAATCCACATCAATGCCGCAAACACAAAAATTGAAATCATTCGCTGCTGGAGAATCGTCAGATCCGGTATTCCAAACACGGAAGATGGCATATTCCATATAACAAGCGAAATCATTACCACAACCAATAATTTGATTGTCTTAACTAAATTCCCTTTCATTTCTACTTGTATTTATTTTTTTGTTGTTAGTTTTTCCGCAATACAATTTTACAAAATTACATCTTTTTGCATAACCTATCGCTAAAAACGAATACAAAAATCGTTTTCATCAATCATTGTCTCCGTATTCCGTTTTATAACTACCTTTGTTTCCTTAAGAAAAAACACAGCAAGAAGAGATGAATATCATTATTTCAGAGGAAATAAAGGAAGTCTGCCCGCAACTTTGCATTGCGGTGATAGAGGCTAAAGTCGCCAACAGCGAGCACAACGACAACCTCTGGGCAGAAATTTACGAGGAAGAGAAAATCCTGTCGGAGAGATTCTCTCCCGAAAGTCTGAAACTGAGATCCGGCATTGAAGCCACCCGAAAGGTCTACAAAGCCCTGGGGAAAGACCCCAGCCGGTATCGCCCCTCCAATGAAGCGTTGGTACGCCGTTTCCTACAAGGGAAGCACCTCTACGAAATATCCACTCTCGTAGATATCAACAACCTCGCATCCATACGGTGGGCATACAGTATCGGGGGCTTCGACATGGACAAAATCCACGGAGAATCCCTCACGCTTGGTGTCGGCAAGGCTGGAGAGCCATACGAAGGCATTGGGAGAGGATCTCTGAACATAGAGTTCCTGCCCGTGTACCGCGACGATACAGGCGGAATAGGCACTCCCACCAGCGACAACGAGCGTACCAAGATCTCTCTTTCGACGAACCGCCTGCTGTTTCTGGTCAATGGCTACGACGGAAATCAGGAATCCACCCTTGCCTGTGCCAAGGATTTACAAAGTCTGTTGAGGAAATACGCCCACAGCGACGGCGGAACACTAAAGCTGTTCACCGCATAAATATTCCGCAGTCAAGGAGAGACCTGATGCCAATTCCCCTTTTCCAACTCCTGGCATCGGGAATAAGAAAATCCACTCCGTGGTTTGGCTCTCGCAACTCTGCGGTTTAACAGTGTTAAACAGGGCTTTTTCGAGGCGTAAAACGCGGAGTTACGAGTGCTAACTCGCAGAGTTACGAATGCCGTTCCGCAGAATAGTCAAAACGGATGCCGGATAACGGTATTTTTTACCCTTATCCCCCGTAGAATACCGTCAGGAGGGGTGAAATTTTCACCCCTCCTGCGAATCATATTTTTCCCGAAAGAAATCCTTTCAACCGGTTTGTCAGAAAGCTCCTCCGCCTGGTCCGCCCGGGTTGTTGCCCGGTTCGCCACCACCCGGATTATCACCGCCACCGGCGTTGCCTCCGACCGTAGTCACGATACTGCTTACGGTGAATGAACCCAATTGCGTGCCGCCGGACCATGTACCGCCGGAATACCACCCGTTCCATGAGTCGGTGGCATCCGTCAAACCGCCACCTACCGATACGGTATAGCTCCCTTCTTTCAAATCAGGCGAACTGAAAAAGAGGCTCATGCCGTTCATCGCACGCGGCAACTCGTAAGTCATTACCGGCGTACCAGAGCTATTGAGGATGCACAGTTTGGTGTCCTTTGTAGCCGCAATGCCATTGTAAATGACCGTCCGCTGTGTACTGGCTGTGGAAGGAGAGACTGCGGAGCCGCCTGTGCCAATCAGCGTTCCACCAGTAACCTTGAAGTTATTGCTCTGGTCGCAGTCGAACCCTTCTTCGGGGGCACTCGTCCCGCAAGCAATGACCAGACCGCCCGCTAAATTCAACGTGCCGTTGGAATCTATTCCGTCATTATTTATAGCGTAACAATAGGTTTTGCCACCGTTGATGGTAATATCGGAAGAGGCGTTCATGGCATCGTCATAAGCGTAGATGTATATCTCACCGTCGTTGATGGTTATGGACGACTTGCTTTCCAATCCTTCAGAGCCATCGCTGACCCCTGTAACAGATATATTCAGACTGCCACCGTTGATGGTAATGTCGCCATCGGCTTTTACTCCCTTGGGAGAAGACGTTAAATCCAACGCCTCATTGTATACGTATTTTCCGCCTGTTGTCGTCACCGTTACCGTTCCTCCGTCCATCTGCAAAGTCCCGTCGGCATTAATACCTTTGCCTCCCTCGCCCGTGCTTTCCAGCGTCAGCGTTCCCGCTTTTATCGTCACATTGCCGTCAGCCTTGATGCAGGCAGGAGAGGATGTGTCGTTTTCATCGGCATCATACTCCGATCCGCCGGAGGTATAGAGCAGAAGTTTCCCTCCGTATATATCCACATCCAGGTCGGTTTTCAGGCACTTGCCTGCCGTAGCTGTGGTATTGGCATAAATCAGACCTCCTGCCATTCGTATGCCCATGCCGTCATCGCTGTCGCCTTTCACATGGATGGCGTTCTTCACTGCGTCGGTCACCGCTATCGTAACCCCCGGACGCATATAAAAGCATCCGTCGGTGGCTATGCCGTGCTTCTGTTTTCCCTGCACAACCAGCACTCCCGTACCACTGAATATGAGATTTCCCTCACTAAAGAAACATCCTTTACGGTCTTCGTCATCCGCAGAGGAGGAACTGATATAGTAAGGTTCGTCCGTATAGGAAGAGGCATCGGTCAGCCGGTTTGTCGTACCTTCCGCAAGGTGGACGAACACCCGCTTCTTGCATTGGTCGTTGATGGCAGGCCCCACCTCGGAAGTCAGTTCCACTCCCTGCAAGGTCAGCTTGAACTTCTTGTTCCCGTAGATTTTCAGTTGTCCGTTGTCGCTCTTGCCGGAAACCACTATTTCCACATTTTTCACCGAGTTAGTGAGCATGTCAATCGTCACATATGCGCCACTCACATTATAGAGAACGTTCTCATTTGCCGTCGTCACCGTGGCTGTCGTGCCGGAGTATGTCACCGTCACCGTCTCTGTAAAACTGTTGACTTCCCAATAAAGATCCTCGTCAGTCCCGACAATGTCATCCGCGGCAT
>CAVEJA010000111.1:0-12158 GCA_963615745.1 Duodenibacillus sp. | reverse complement strand
TTTACCTGCAATACCCAAATCAAGGGTTGCTGTCGCAATGCCCAATGCTTGAAACACACGGCTCATGGTTGGTAATGTAATAACACTTGTACCTTTCTCCAACTTTGAGATCTGAGCACGCTGCACTCCGATACGCTCACCAAGCTGTTCTTGTGTGAGGTTTTGTGCCAATCGAGCCTTGCGGATAGCTTCGCCTACAATATAGGCGTTCACATCCTCTTTGAGTTTGGCTTCCATGGCTTCACGTTCTGGTGTGCCTCTTTTTCCCCAGAGTTTATCTTTCATGTTGTCTGCTGGTATCAATTTCATCTGTTCCATAAAACGCTATTACTTCAAAGAGAACATTATACCAATATGACCTCTCTGAAACGCTTTTGGAGCAGTTCCATTCGAGCCATCAACTCTTCAAAATCCAAGGAGTTGCCGTATATGAAGCTATTTCTCATCTCGTTGTAGTCGTCTTTGTATGCAAGCATCAGTTCTTCGCTTGGCACTATCTGGATGTTGGGTGGGAGTTCTTGGTCGTAATCCACGTAGCCTACGTGGTAGAATTTACGTCTATGCTCAACAATTTGCTGATAAAGAGCTGGATCGCTCAGCGCAACTTCTGCATAAGGCGTTTGCATAAGCTTTTCCAAATCGTAGAAGTGACGAGTCATGCGATGTGTTCTTGGTTCGTCCTTCTGGTATTCTTCGCAAAGGAGGAATGCCTTTTCTAAAAATGTCCTTGCAGGGCTTACAGTCGGGATGGTCTGAACCATATCGGAGTCCACATCTTCACCTTCAAATACCCGTTCAACCAAAGAGGATATACGTCTCATCTCGAATGGCTCAGCCAT
This sequence comes from Duodenibacillus sp., assembly GCA_963615745.1. GTDB lineage: Bacteria > Bacteroidota > Bacteroidia > Bacteroidales > Bacteroidaceae > UBA6382. The sequence goes on along the minus strand of CAVEJA010000111.1, from coordinate 11,319 downwards.
AGACAGCACACTGACCTCTATCTTTATTGTGGGTATTGCGTAAGATGTCATTGTGTCATAGAGCGACGGATACTGTACATAAAGCACCGATGGATCTTTGTCATGTGGAACTTTTCTTGGGTTGCCGCTTTCATCAAGCACTTCGTTGTCTCCGAGAACAGTAACATCGAGACCCAATTCGTTCATCTTGCCAGCCAGCTCTTGCTTGAACTCCTCAAGAAGATAATCCTGTGCTTTTTCACGCAGGTTGTGAATCTGAGTGTTGGAAGAGAAAGTGGCGCACGACAACTGCTTGACATTAAGGAAGAAATTACGGTTGAGTGCTAAGTCTATGTCCTCACTGAAACGATTGATGATGTCCCAGCCTTTGCTCAGGCTTGTTCCACCCTTGAACAAGAGGTATTCGCTAATACTTGTATGGAACAATGCATAGAGGGTGGCCGTTACCCACCAATCCTTTTCGGCAGATACTTCGTCTATCTTCTTCACCTGACTTACGGTTTGTATCATTGCCCTCCGTTCGTCTGTTGTAAAGTCTATCCACTTAGCCATTATCGTCCTCTTTTATGTTTCTCTTGATAATTTGTCTCATCCACACAGGTGCCAAAAGCAAGTCATATTCAATGGTTTGTTTTTCTGGGCTCTCAGCAAGCAATTTAGCTAATTGTTGTTCGTCTTGTTGAGTAATATTGCCTTCTCCGATGCTGCGCAATGCCTGCACCAGTTCTTGCATCAGTTTACCTCGAAACGCAAAATTACGTGGAGCACCATGTTTTAGGGTGACGGTCCTATTGCCAAGTGTCAATGTTCTGCTGGAACCAGTTGTAAGAAAACTTGTATTCATCGGCACTTGGGTAGAAAAGCCAAGACGATTGGCTGCTGTGACACCTGTGGGAATAATGATAGCCTTGTCACGTTTGGCAATCTCCGTTACCAACTCAAAGGCAGATGGGTATAGAATGCCAAAGCGAGTTTTCTTCGCCTTGACATAAATACCTTTTGCAATGCGACTAATGATCCCTTCTTTCTCAAAGATAGCCAAAAGCTTAGTAACATACTCTACATCATATTGCGGAAAGGATGAAACGAAGTACACCTCCCCGAACTTAGCGTGAGCTATTCTACTTCTAATCTTATTTACTACAGCATCTTGCATATGGATGGATGTGATATTCTGGTCGGAATAATTGCAAATATTTCCGACCGCAAAGTTGCCACTTTTATTTCATAGAACCATAGGTTACAATAATAAAAATATGCAAGGAAAAATGATCTCCTTGCATATTCCACATAGATTGATATATTGCTATGAATCCATAGGCTTTACCCTCTTTGCCATCGAAACGCTGGTTTTATGGCTTGAGTTTTAGGGTAGCCGTTATTCTCGCCTACCAAATTACGACACGTTCCTCCGGGGAAAGGTACATCTTGTCCCCCTCCTTGATGTTGAAAGCCTTGAAGAATGTGTCCAGATTGCGCAGGGTGGCGTTCACTCTCCAGCGGCCCAGACTGTGCGGGTCGCTCTTGGTCTGCTGGTAGGCAGCCTCGTCCGTTAGGTTCTCCGCCCAAATTCTGCCGTAGCTCAGATAGAAACGCTGGTCGGGAGTGAAGCCGTCGATGGTCTCGTTGCCGCGTCCCTGGTCTGTTTTCTTGAACGCATCGTATGCGATACGCAAGCCGCCCTGGTCGCCGATGTTCTCTCCGAGTGTGAGTTTGCCGTTGGCGTGCTCGTCCTTGACGACCACGATCTTGTCAAACTGCGCCGCCAGCTTCTCTGTGGCAGCCTTGAACACCTCCCTATCCTTGGCGGTCCACCAGTTCTTCATGTTGCCGTCGGCATCGAAAGTGCTGCCCTGGTCATCGAAGCCGTGGGACATCTCGTGTCCGATCACCACTCCGATAGCACCGTAATTCACCGCATCGTCAGCCTTCGGGTCAAAGAACGGAGCTTGCAGGATGGCTGCGGGGAATACGATTTCGTTTGCCAGAGGATTATAGTATGCGTTGATGGTCTGCGGTGTCATGCCCCACTCGTCCTTGTCAGCGGGCTTGCCGTTTTTCTCCAGATTGCGGACTGTCTCCACGTAGGTGGCAGCCTTGATGTTGTCATAGAGGGTTTTCTCCGGGTCGATGGTCAGCTTGCTGTAATCCCTCCACTTGTCGGGGTAGCCTATCTTGACGGTAAAGGCGTTCAGTTTGATGAGGGCGTTTATCTTGGTGCTGTCGCTCATCCATGTCAGATTGGCGATATGCTCTGCCAGAGACTTGCGGAGGTTGTTCACCAGTTTCTGTACGCCTGCCTTTGCCTCCTGCGGGAAGTACTTCTCCACATAGAGCTGGCCCACTGCCTCGCCCAACAGACCGTTGGGATAACCCTGCGCGCGCTTCCAGCGGGGCTGGCGTTCCTTCTGCCCGGAAAGGGTGCGGCCATAGAAGTCGAAAGCGATTTCCGCTATCTCGTCGCTCAGATAGCTGGTAGAACCCTTGATGATGTCCCCTGCCAGATAGTCCCTGATCTGGGTCTCGGTCAGTTCCGTCATGAATTTGTTTGCCACTTCCATCACCTTGGGCTGCGTCAGGATCACCTGCTGCAAGTCCTTCAGCCCCATCAGGTCGAAGTACTCCCGCCACTGGATGGCGGGGTAATCCTTCTGCAACTGGGCGATGGTGCGGATATTGTACTGCTTCGTGTAGTCGCGCGCCTCCACACGGCTCATGCTTGCCTCGGCGAAAGCGTACTCCATCATGTAGATGGTCTTCACCGCACGGGAAGCCTCCCTCTTGGAATAGCCTGCCTTCATGAACAGTTTCTGCAGGCACTCCCGGTATTTCTCCTGAATCTTCTTGGATTCCGGGTCGGTCTTGAGGTAATAGTCACGGTCGGGCAGTCCGCTCGTCCCCGCGCTCATATAGGTAACGTTCACGGAGGAGTTGCGCAAGTCCTCCTGGACACCGATGCCGAAGAACGGATTGCCCAGATAAAGGTGGAAATGGGCCAGAGCCTTGGTCAGCTCGCTCTTCTTCACCTGGTTCGCCTCCAGCAAATCCTGCTTGATAGGATTCGCGCCTTCCTTGTTCAGACGCGTGCTGTCCATAGCGAGGTTGTACAAGTCTGTCACTTTCTGTCCCACGCTCCCCTTGGGCTGCTTCTTGGAAGCCAGTTCGGCAAAGAGAGTCTTCAGCTGCTCGCGGTTCTTCTCGTTCAGCTCGCTGAACACACCGTAGCGGGAATACTCCGCCGTCAAAGGATGGGATTTCATCCAGCCGCCTCCCGCATACTCGTAGAAATCCTCCCCAGCGGGAATCTGGGGATTCATATCGGCAAGATTGATGCCGTGCTTTTCTTCCTGTGCCATAATACATGACGATGCCGCCATAAAGGCAGCGCAAGTTAATGTAAATAATTTCTTCATCATCTGCTAACAGAATTTTTATTTGCGTGCAAAGTTACGGCTTTTCCCCGACGCCCGTCTCCGGCAAGCAGGATAATCGCCCCTCATGACCCACTTATTTTGAACTTTTTAAACTACGCTATCGGGGATGACAAAAATGGTGGACATGGAGGATATGCCCCGGCAGGACAAACATTATCCTTCCTTTGCTTGCCACAAAAATATGATAAATTTGTGGCAAAACCAAATGTTTTCGGACTATTCGTCCTTTTTCCGCACCGCTTTCTCCTGGATGATTCCCTTGTTTCTCCCTTCTTTCCGTATCGTTTCCGCTTCCCGAAGGGAGAAGTAAGGGAGGCATAAGGGAGGATCATAGGAGGCACGGGGGAGGAAGAGCCTGCAAACATCCCGTTTTCTTCATCGGACAATAAGGGAATTGTTCTTTTCCCTCTCTGAATCGGAACAGCTCGCACAGCTCCCCTCACATGCGCCCTCCGGCTTTTATCCTAATGTTTCCCGATTCCAATACCCTTGCAGGTTCTCTTTGATACACTTCATGACGGCAGGGAACTCTATCTGTTCTTTCCAACGTATCCTGTTAAGAAACGCTTTCCACCAGATATTGCGTGTTTCATCTGTTGCAAACCGGTCTGTGAAAAGCGCAAGGTTCTCTCTGTATGGCGTATTCCTGTTCTTGAAAGTGCTGAATATGGCTTCCGCAAAAAGTTCCCGGTCTATCTTATGATTGGTGAACAACTGGTACACATCAAAGAAATCCTTCATTCGGCTGTTGCTCTCGTCACGATCAACCATTGCGTGAAACTTCTCGGCAATCAGTGTCTCCAAAGAATAGGCATATAGTTCCACAGCTGGAACATCAGGGAGCAACAAAGGATAATCCAAATATAGAGGATAAGGCGTTACCACATCCCCAAAACCAATATCAACAGAGACCGGTTGGACAATCGTATCCAAGTGAGCCACCACTTTCACACTGGTGCCCGGATATTTCTTTTCAACAGCTATCGGCTCTAATTCAATGTGCGCGGCATCGAAAGTGACACCGTCTTCCACACATACTATGCCGCATACCTCTTGAAATACCCCTTTCAAAATCTCCCGGTCATTACTGATTCGCTCTCCCAACAGGTCGATGTCAATCGTGGGACGGGTCTTGAACCCATCCAAAGCAAACAGCAGCGAGCTGCCTTTCAGCAGGAAATGGCTCTTGTAAGGACTTGCGGATATACGGAACAACAGGCGTTCATGCAAGTATCTCACCAGAACTTTCATGTACTCCTGTCCCTCCTCTTTCGCAAGGTTCAGCAAACGGGTCTTGATGGACTTCCCTGTATTATTTGTCATAGCCTTGTCTCCAAATAGCTTCTCAGGATGTTTTCCACTCTCAGCCTCTGTGCGTAGTCATGGAGCAGCGATATGTTGCGGTTCTCCTTTCGGAGATAGCCGTCTATTACCTCCCCGCACACATCAAGCCCTATTTTGTTCCGGTACTTTACGGCATCGCATACGGTTCGCTCCATATCTGTAATGAGCACCGTATATCCGGAAATCACTCTTTGAACCACGCCGAACTCCAAGTTCTCCTTCTTCCAGAAGTAAAGGCTGACTGGAGGATATTCCGGCAAACGAACCTTTCTTTTCGCCTCGATGGCGACGCAGGTGGCGGAAGGCACTTGGGTGGAAAGTCCATAACAAGCGAATGCGCTGTACAGGCAAAGCACCCCATGAGGCACAATGCGCTCCACATCTATCATGTTATTCGCCAATGCCGACATCTCAACATAGACCCCCTTGCGGATACGCACAAGCCTCCCCTTTTCCGTAGCACGGAGGAGCTGCTCGTATTCGCCACGGCTTTTCACCTCGCCCGTGGTGATGAATCCGCCTCTTTTTTGCAGCGTATCTATGATTCCTATTCCATCCATGTCATTCTTATTTACGGGCAAAGGTACGGCTACTTCTTGAAACAAGCGAATGTTTTGTGTAAAATGTTACGGAGAATATGGACTTTCTCCGTAACTTCTTACGTTTATTATCATGGTGTGAAAGCCTGGGAGAGGGCGGTGCAAGAGCGGCTGGCTGCCGGAAAAGCCTGTGTGGGGAGAGAGCGTGCGCACAAAAAGAGCGGGGCGTGAAAGCCATGCTTTCCGCCCCGCATCCTATTGGGTATTTACCGTTTTCTCTTCCCGGCAGTTTACTTCAGTTCAAGGATGGTATAGGTATCGTTCCCTGAGCCTTGTGGTATGTAACCATTGTAGTAGAGATAGAAGGTTACAGGGATGGTGAATGTCTTGGTGCTTGCCGTGTATGTGGTTGTACTACCCGGTACCCAATAGTAGTAACAATTATAGCCACAGAAATCGGCTGAGATACCGTTGTAGAACGGTCTTGCCAGAACCTCACCTGTGGAATTGGTCAGTTCCACATTGGCATCCTTGTCCACGTCGCCGTCCCACTTGATATACATATACGTCTCATCCAGATAGTCTGCAAACGCCGCACAGCCCATAAAGTTGTGTATACGCAGCAGCCCGAGGTATTCGGAGTACTGGGCATCCGTCTCTCCTATACCGGAAGCATCGAAAATGGGTGTCCACGCCCAGTTGTTGGTCTGCATCACGGCGAAGTCCTTCCAGTCGTCCTTGGTGACGGTCACTCTGTAGGAAGCGCATGCCGTGGTGTCCTTGTAGGAATTCGTGTATTCCTCAGGAATGGACAGGGCGAGCGGGTAGGCTACGAAGGACTCCATCTTGTCGGACAAGCCGATTTTCACACTCGCCAGGCTCTCGCCGTCCTGGAAAGTGACGGAAGAGGGGATGTTCTGGAAGATGGCGGTATCCGCCTCTACCACATTCAGAGGCACAGTCAGCTCGCCTGAAGCGTTCTCACGGGACAGGACAACCTCCATCTCTGTGTCATCCAAAGACACGGTCTGGGCTTTCTCGTCGTAAAAAGTCACATTGGCATCACCTGCCGGCTTGCCCGGAGCCCAGTCGTCGTCGTCGCTACAAGAGGCGAGGGAGAGACCGAACACCATGACAAAGCCCAGCAAAAATATTTTATTCAGTTTCATAATGCTGTATTTTTATTATTTGTTTATCTCGGGATTAGTCTGTGACACCGTCCGTCAGCTCGCTCTCCTGTCCCGGGACAGGCTGGTTGCTGCCGCTGTTGTCGATAATACCCTGGTTGTTGTCCAGCTCTGTCTGCGGGAAACGCATGTTCAGCCAGGCGTCGTCCGCCCTCATGTTGAACTGGAAGTTTTCCGGGAGGTTGCTGGTGCTCTTCTTGCTGCTGTCCAGATGGAAGCGCACTACAGGCTTGTTCAGACGCTTGATGTCGGGTGTTGCGAAGCCCTCGCCCCACAATTCCACACGACGCTGGAACCATATCTCATCCTCCAGAGTGAGCTTTCCGTGTTTCTCCACGTTGTAGCCTGGGTCACGGTAGGTCTTCACGAAGTTCTCCAGCACGGTCTTTGCCTGAGCCTCGTTGCCGCTCTTCAGCAAGCCCTCCGCCTGGATGAGGTACATCTCCTCCACGCGCATCAGAGGCCAGTCGTTGTCATTGACCGTGCTGCCGATGCCGGACAGTTTGCCGAACTTCACGTTGGTGTAGGGCAGGAACTCCGTCTTCACCTGCGAAATCGTCAGATAAGCTACCGCCATACCGCTCACGCCGTTCCATGTCACGTTCTCCAGCAACGGTGAGTACAGATCCTCGTCCACCCACCAGCCCTTGCGGACATCGGTGGAAGAGATTTTGTCGTACAGAATCTTGTTGATGGTGGCGTACAACTGCTGTCCTGCGCTGTAGCTTTCTCCGGAGAAGGAGCTCATCCAAGCCGCGCTGGTAGAAGACGGACCGATGTTCGCCTGATCCGCGGTCAGGTCTATACCCCACATCCAGTTGTGGTCGTCAATGTTGCAGAAAGCGGGAGAGGAAACCTCCTGGATGGAAGCGGGCGTATAACCCTCCATCGCCTTGGCGGCATCCGCGGCAGCCTCCGCATAGTTCTTCATATACAGGTTGGCTCTCGCGCGCAGTCCGTATGCCACGTTCTGGTCGATATACGCCTTGCTGGTGCGCTTGTAGCCTGCCAGATGCTCTACCGCATAGTCCAGATCGTCCTTGATATACTGCAGCACCTCCCTTACCGTGGCGCGCGGATTGTTGGTATAGTCCACCCCGGCCGTCAGAATGGGGACGCAAGGATCGTCCAGATTGTTGATGAATGCGAAGTAGGGGGCAAGAGACAGGTAGTCGTAAGCCCTCATGGCACGAGCCTGGGCGGTCTGAACCACGGCGATGGAGTCGGTAGAACCCTCCGGGAAGGAGGCGATAACCTCATTCGCCACGCCAATCTGGCGGTATGGCAGCACGTAGCGGGCATACGGATTGGCGTAGTCCGCATTACGGGATGAGAAGTCACACGCCGGTATGAACCAGTTGTAGTCATTGTCCGCAATACCCATGTCGGAGCCTTCCAGATCACCACTGTAATGGAGGGTGAAGAAGCCGCCGTCATCGGGACGCGCGCTTTTCCCGTACGACCGATACTTGAACACTCCGTCCGGTGTTCCCATCATGGTGAACATTCCGGAGAATGTCGCATTGCTCAGATCGGGAATTGCCTCAATGGCAGCCACCTTTTGGCTGTTCAGCAGTGTTCCGCCCTCGTACTCGATATTGTCGATATCGTTACAGGAGGACATGGTGAACGCCGCTGCCAATGCTAAAAAAGAAATTCTATATAATTTCATCTTTCTATTCTATTATATGATTGCACAAACTCTTTAGAAGGTAATGGAGATTCCTGCGGTGACGGAACGGCTGCTCGCATAGTTGCCGGAAGCCAGACCCGCACCGGAAGTAATACTGCCCAGACCGAAGTTATAGCGCGGGTCAAGTCCCTTGCGCTTGGTCAGCAGGAAGAGGTTCTCTCCTGCGAAGTAGACGCGCACGTTCTGCAACTTCAGCGGGCTCACGATGCTCTTCGGCAGGGTGTAGCCTACGGTGAGGTTGTTCAGACAAAGGTAGTTGGAGCTGGTCAGGAAGTAGTCCAGCGGAGACTGCGCATTCACCTGGAAGCCGTCATCTGTCGTACTCAGACGGGGGATGTTGCTTTCCGTATTGTCATAGCTCCACGCCTTGAGCAAGTCCTTGTGCATGGCATAGCCCGCTTTCGCACCGTTGTGCATCAGAGCCTGGTATGTGCCGTCGTAGATCTTGCCGCCCAGCTGGAAGGAGAATCCTACGGTGAGGTCGAAGCCGAAGCCTTTGAAAGTGGTGCCGAAGCCGCCTGTCCAGTCGGGCAGGGTGGAACCGCAGTCGTATTTCGAAGCCTCGTCAAAGACGGTGGTGGTGGTACGCCCGGTCACGTTGCCGTCGGCATCCTTCACATCCTTCCAGTACATAGCCTTTCCCGTGGTCTTGTCCACACCCGCATAGGAGTACAGATAGGCGTTGTACACGGAACCGCCCTCACGGAGAATAGAGGTAGAGTACTTCACTCCGTCTTTGGCAATGGCGGGGTCGAGCTTCAGAATCTCATTATGGTTGGTGGCGAGGTTCAGGTTCAAGCCCCACTCGAATTTCTTGGTCTTCAGGACGATTCCCTCCAGGGTTATTTCCAGACCGTTGTTCAATACAGAACCGATGTTGGTGTAATAGTCAGCCACGTTCAGACCTGATGACAGAGGCACATCCTTGGACCAGAGGAGGTCGGAGGTGGTACGGGTGTACCATTCCACGGAACCGGTGAGGCGGCTGTCGAAGAAACCGAACTCCACACCAAAGTTCCACTCCTTGTTCTTCTCCCAGGTAAGGTTCTCGTTACCCTTCTGGCTCATCACGATGGAGTACTCCTTCGTATCCTCGTTGTAGGAGGTGGTGTAGCGGTCAGCCCAGTAGTAGTTGCTACCCAGGTTGTCGTTACCCTGCGCACCGTAGCTTACCTTCAGTTTCAGGAGGTCTATCCATTTCACATCCTTCAGGAAGGACTCCTTGTTCATCTGCCATGCGGCGCCGAGAGAGCCGAACGTACCCCAGCGGTGGTCGGGAGCGAAGCGTGTGGACGCGTCGCGGCGGATGGACGCGCTGAAGAAATACTTGTTGTCATAGTCATACTGCGCGCGGCCGAAGAATCCCTCGCGCATCAGCGTCTCGGTGGCAGAGGACAAATCCTTCTGGGAAGTACCCTTGGCATTGTCCAGCTCTCCGATGTACGGGCTAAAGAGATGGTCGTTGTAACCGCTCAGGCCCTGGTCTGTCATATTGTACTGCTCGTAACCTGCGAGGAGAGACATGTTGTGCTTCTGGGCGAATGTCTTGCTGTAGTTGGCAAGATACTGCTGGTTGGTGGTCATTATACGGGTGTGAGCCACTGAAGCAGCACCGTTTACAGAGCTTCCCGTAGGAGCGAACGGGCTGTACAGATAGTTGGTACGGCTGTTGAAAGCGTCCGCGGTGAAGCTGGCGGTCAGCGAGAGCCCCTCGACGGGAGTCACGACAGCCGACCACTGGCCGTGGAAGAGATCCTGATAAACCTGACGCTTGTTGTAGGCGTTGTCCGCCACGGCGTTTCCGGAAAATGCGGTGCGGCGGAAAGCCGTCTGGTTGGCATCGTACACGATGCGTCCGTTCTCCGTCTTGATGGAGCCGTCGGCGTTGCGGACATACAGAGGATAGATGGGAGCGATGTTGTTCGTGATAAAGAACACATTGGAAGAGCTACCATAGGTCGTACTGTAGGACGGAGACTGCGTATCATTGTGGGTGAAGCTCATGTTCGTGGAAATCTTCAGGTACTTGTTCACCTGATAGTCCACGTTGGTACGGCCCGTGTAACGCTGGTAGTTGGAGTTGCTGATGAAACCGCCGTCGTCCAGATAGCCCAGACCGGCATAGTAGTTCAGCTTCTCGGAGCTTCCGGAGATGGAAGCGTTGTATTCCTGACGGAAGGAGTTGTGGAACACCTCGTCATACCAGTTGTCCGGGGTGTAGTAATAGCCGTCCTTCACATAGCCCAGGGTTGCGTTGGGGTTCAGCTTGAAGTTGGTACCGATGAGCTTCTCCCCTGTGGGAACAGTGAAGATCTGGTAGCCCGTACCGCCGTTATTGGAGAACAGCGTGCGATCCGCATACGCATAAGCCTCGGAAGCGGAGGAGCCGTTATAATATCTGCTGTTGTACAGAGCCTTGTAGAGGGTCTCGTAGTACTGTCCCGCATTGTCGATGGTCTCGTATTGCGGAACGAGGCGTGAGTTGGAACCCCACTTGGCGTCGAAAGTCACCTGCGCTGGAGAGTCCTTCTTGGCGCGTTTGGTGGTGACAATGACGACACCGTTCGCACCACGCGCACCGTAGATGGCACTGGCAGCGGCATCCTTCAGAATAGAGATGGACTCTATGTCCTGCGGATTGATGTTGTTGATGCCGAACTCCGTGGGTGCGCCGTCCACAATATAAAGAGGACTGGAGCTTGCACTGATGGAACCGATACCGCGGATGCGGATGGTAGGCGCGCTACCCGGCGCGCCGGAAGCGGAAGTAGCCTGCACACCAGCCACCTTGCCCACTACGGCGTTCACCGCATTGGAAGTGACATGGGCTGCGATGTCCTCGGACTTCACCGCCGCAGCGGAACCCGTGAAGGCAGACTTCTTCTCTGTACCGTAAGCCACGACGATGGCCTCGTCGAGAACCTTCTTGTTCTCTTCCAGCTGCACATTGACAACCGGAGCTACGGCAACATTCTTGGTAGCCATTCCGAAATAGGAAACGGTAAGTGTCTTGTACTTTGCCGGAAGATTCGAAATGGTAAAATGTCCCTTGGCATCAGTGAGTGTTCCGTGGGGTGTCCCGGATACGAAAACCTGGGCACCCTCGAGAGCCTCACCAGTCC
>CAVEJA010000110.1:0-6287 GCA_963615745.1 Duodenibacillus sp. | reverse complement strand
TACAAGTCCTGGTACTTGTTGATGACACGCATCAGTTCCGGCGTAACCTGCGGGATGAACTTCCTGAAGAACCGCTTGAGATTCGACTTCGCATACTATACAAACAACTCTTTCAACCAGATCATGAGCCCGCGTTTGTCCAACTACATTGGTTACATTCTTCGTGATGTGAACGCTGGTGACGTGAAGAACAAGGGTTGGGAGCTTACCCTCGGTGGTACTCCTGTCAAGACAAAGGACTTCGAGTGGGAGACATCTATCAACTTCAGCGGCAACCGCGGCAAGGTGGAGAACCTGATGAAGGGTGTTGATGTTCTCTATGTTACCGATGCGCAGGTAGGCGGTGTGAAGGCTGCTTCCTTCAACAACGGTCACTTCATGGCTCTCGCCGGCTCTCAGTGGAGCCGCACCGACGATGGTCAGGTGATACTTGACCCGAACACATTCATGCCTATGTCTGACAATGATGACACGCACTATGTCGGCAACCGTGAGGCTAAGGTTAAGGGTGGCTGGAACAATACTTTCAAGTACAAGAACTTTACCTTGAGCATGCTCTGGGACTTCAGTTTCGGTGGCGATGTCTTCAACGGAACACAGTATCTGATGACCACACGTGGTATGAGCAAACTGACCGAGAATCGTGAGTCCCTTACTATCAGTGGTGTAGTGAAGAATGGTGATGTTTATGAGCCTGTAACCAAGACTTTCGAATATGGAAAGACTTATATGTTCAATGGCAAGGAGACTTCCGGCGAGAGCATCATCAACAGCTACTATCAGAACTACTATACTGATGAGTCCCGCAACTTCATCACCAAGGTGAACTACTTCCGTCTGCGTTCTATCAACCTTACATGGGATATTCCTACCAACTGGCTGGCTGCAACCAAGGTTATCAAGGCTGCTTCTCTGACATTTGCTGCGAACAACCTGCTCCTCTTCACCAACTATGACGGTGATCCGGAAGTTTCATTCGCAGGTTCAGGTTCCATAGGTTCTTCTTCTGTAGGTATTGACTACTGCTGCGTTCCTTCTGTAACCAGCTTCACCTTCGGTTTCAATGTGAGATTCTAACTTAGTGTAACACGATTAAAAAGAAAGAATGATGAAACTATATAAATTCTTATTGGTGGGAATGGTCGGGACATTGTCCCTTACTTCCTGTGACAATTATCTGGATATCAATACCAATCCCAACACTCCCTCAGATCAGAGCGTGCCTTATCAGTATCGTCTGCCTTGGTGTCTGCATTATTTGCAGGCAGGGTATGAGATTGGTGCCAGTGTGGACACGTACTTTACGGGTCTTCTGACAACCACGGCTGCCCGTGAGGGTGGAGCTGCCCGCTGGAACTTGAATGCCAGCACGCGTGCCAATAACATCCAGCAGTGGTTTCTGGTTCCCTGTGCTGCCAACTTGAAGGATATGTACGACAAGTCTATGGCTGCCGGAGCTTACCATTATGCGGCTTGCGCCAAGTTTATGCGTGCTTACGGCTTCATGAATATGGTGGACCACTTCGGTGAGTGTCCTTATACCGAGGCTTTGGGTTCTTCTGTATCTCCCAGATATGACACAGGCAAGACGGTTTTCCTGGGCTGTGTGAGCGAGTTGGAGGAAGCCATCGAGTTGTTCTCAAGAGAGCAGTCCGCCAGTGCGCAGCCTCTTTCCGTGGGTGACTCCTGGAACAAGGGCGATGTGCAGAAATGGATCAAGCTCTGCTATCTGTTGAAAGCCCGCTGGCTGAACCACCTGTCCAAGAAACAGGCTGGCGACTATAAGGATGGCAAGTACGATGCTGACGAAATCCTGGCTTGTCTGGCAAAGGCTCAGACGAGCAATGCGGACAATACGGTGATAGACCACACAGATACCAACGGCAACACCAAGGATGTTGAAGGATGGGGTGAGACTGTGGATTACAATACCATCTTCTCCTGCGTGGGCATGAACAACAACCGTTACTATGTCACCAAGACTTTCTATGACAATCTGACCAACTTTGACAATAAAGGCGTGGAGGATCCTCGTGCCGACAAGCTCATTCCTTGGGTTCGTTCCAGGAAAACAGATGGTACTACTCCTGAGGAAATCAAATGGAGTGATGACGGCTTGTGGCGTCGCTCCATGGGTGTGGACATTGTGAGCAATGATATCTATGCCAACGGTTCAGGACCGGTTGCGCTCTCGTTCAACAAGACAACCAATTCATGGTATTGCAATACTACGAACAATGAGCGTAAGGGAGACACCATCTATGTTCATGGAAAATCCAGTTCAAAGGGCTATAACAGCAACAAGGACTTGCTCTTCCGTGTAGGTACTGTGGACGAGTCCGCTGTCAGCGGTACGTTCACTACCCGTCCGGATGCGCCCACTTACTTCGGTTCTTACTGGGAGGCTTGCTTCATCAAGGCTGAGGTGCTGATGAAGAAAGGCGACAAGGAAGGTGCTTTCGCTGCATTTAAGGCAGGCGTTGAGGCGAATATCAAAGCCGTAGAGGATCAGTGCGCAGTATGGAGAGCGGGAGACGCCACTCTGGAAAGCTGTCCGTCATTCGTTGCGGCAAGCCAGGATTCTATCGACAAGTTCCTGAACACTGCTCTGGGCGACGCTTCCAATATCACCATGGGCAAAATCATGACCCAGAAGCTCATGACCATGCTCTGGAGTACCGAGGAATGGAACGATATGCGCCGTCATGACTATGATCCGAACATCTTCATGAACTACGGAAAACCGTATTATTATGGTGTGACAGGTTCATACAAGACCTACTGTCCCGAAGGAAAGAGTCCCCGTCGTCTGCCACAGGCAAGCTACGAGACCACTTATAACGTGACGAATCTGGAGGCTATCGGCTCACAAGTTGAGGGAGCAGACCAGCTGAACGTTCCAGAGGGTGGCGCATGGTATGGCGCATACGACTACCGAACACTTCCTGTATGGTGGGATTCCACAGCCGAATAAAGCGTGAATCCGTCTGACTGACCTTTCCAACGGTCATCGGACATCAAAGATAAATGGAGGAGAATCACCGATTCTCCTCCATTTGTATGTGGGTAGGGCAAGACAAAAAGGATTTTGCATGGGAGTGGGGTCAGCATATCCGGGCAATGAGGAGGTATTTTCTCCGCCTTTTGTGGTGTGGATGGAGGGGTGCTTTTTACAACTCGGTGATTTAGCACTCCTAACTCTGCGGTTTAGAAAAATTGTTATACGGTTTTACTCCTCGAAAAAGCCCTATTTAACACTGTTAAAACGCGGAGTTAGGAGGGCTAAACCGCAGAGTTAGGATTCGTAAAACGGTGACTTTTTTACTCGTCAAACTTTGACGAATAAAAATCAAGCTTTGACGAATGGATTCCGCCCGTGTCCGGCATCAGCCGAAAGATGGCATTTTCACACAAAATGCCCCTTTCTCCTATTTCTGTTTCTTTCTGTTCGCCATCCCATGCGGGCGGCTCGGACTTCTTGGGATGCGTGGCGGGACAGGCGGATAAGGGAATAAAAAAATCAGGTATTGGAAAATACCTGATTTCATTTCTAAAGTGACCCCTATAGGATTCAAACCTATAACCTTTTGATCCGTAGTCAAATACTCTATTCAGTTGAGCTAAGGGGCCATCCTTGTTGGATTTCGTGTGCAAAATTAGCGTTTTCCTTTATTCCAGCCAAATTTTCGAGGAACTTTTTTCCGCTCTTTTGGGCATGGAAAATGTAAAGTTCTAAATCACTATATTTTGCATTCGGAAGGTCTGTTTACTTTATCAAGTCGATGCTTCGGTTGATGAATTTCACCAAAGCCTCTCCTTTGAGCAGTCCGTTCTGGAGCAGCGCAAGGTCAATAAGCTGGTGTACGGTAGTGTTGTCCTTGGCAAAGTCCTTGAGAATCTCCTTTTTCTTGTCCTCCTGTGCGGTGATGTCCTTGCCGCACTTGGTCAGCTCGTCTTTCTCTTCCTGGGAGATTTCCTCGTCTTTCTTCTTGCCTTGTTGGTCACGGAGCGCACTCTGGCGTGCCTTGAGCCCCTTTATCTCCGCTTCGACGGGTTTCAGGCTTTCCTCAGTGCCGCTCTTGCAGTTGTCCAGTACTTTCTTTATGAGCGGGTGGTCGGAGTTGAGTACTACGTTGTACATATCCGGCATCTCTCCGTAGAAGCTCATGCCTTGCTGGATGTGGCTCAGCTCTTTCATTCTGCGCATATATTCGCTCTGGGTGATGGTCATCGGCGCGCCGGTCTCACCCATTGCCTGTGTCTCGAAGTGGAAATCGGTCTTTTCTATCCGGGGCATTTGTGAGTGGAACACTTCGGAGAGGTTCTCGCTATCTTCCGTGCTGAGGGTATTCAGCGGGGTGTCGTTCTTGGGTATCAGGCGGTCAATGATGTCGCCGTCCACACGGGTGAACCTGCTCTTCTCCAGTTTGCTTTCGAGCAAACCTACCAATGCGCTGTCCAGTTGTCCGTCCATCAGCAGCACGTTGTAGCCTTTGTTCTTGGCTGCCTCAATATAACTGTACTGCTCCTCCTTGTTGTTGGCATACAGGTAAACCAGGGTTTTGTCCTTGTCTTCCTGATTGTCCTTGATGAGTTTTCGGTATTCCTCATAGGTGAAATACTTGCCTTCGGTGTCCTTGAGCAAGGCGTAGTTCTTGGCTTTGTCGTAGAATCCCTCCTCGGAAAGCAGTCCGTAGTTGATGAAAAGTTTCAAGTCGTCCCATTTGTCCTCGAATCCCTTGCGGTCTTCCTTGAAGATGCTTTCCAGTCTGTCGCTCACTTTCTTGGTGATGTATTTGGAAATCTTCTTCACGTTCTGATCGCTTTGCAGATAGCTGCGGCTTACGTTCAGAGGAATATCGGGGGAGTCAATCACACCGTGCAGGAGGGTGAGGAAGTCGGGAACGATGTTCTCTACGGAGTCGGTCACGAAGACCTGGTTGCAATACAGCTGGATTTTTCCTTTTTGCAGTTCCAGTGAGTTCTTGATTTTAGGGAAGTACAGCACACCGGTGAGCTTGAACGGATAGTCCACGTTGAGGTGAATCCAGAACAGAGGCTCGTCGAAAGTGGGGTAGAGGTCGCGGTAGAATTTCTTGTAGTCCTCGTCCTTGAGGTCGGAAGGCTTGCTTGTCCAGATGGGAGCTGTCGTATTGATGATGTTGTCTTCCTCAGTCTCGGTTTCCTTGCCGTCTTTCCATTCCGTTTTCTTTCCGCAGGCGATGGGCACGGGCAGGAAATGACAGTATTTGCGCAGGAGTTCGAGAATCTTGTTTTTCTCCAGAAAGTCCTTGCAGTCATCGTCTATATAAAGGATGACATCCGTACCTCTGTCCGCTTTCTCCGTTTCTTCCAGTTCGAAAGACGGTGTTCCGTCGCAGCTCCATTTGACAGCCTTGCTGCCTTCCTTGTAACTTTTGGTGACGAGTTCCACTTTCTTGCTGACCATGAAGGCGGAGTAGAAGCCCAGTCCGAAGTGACCGATGATGGCTTGATCCTTGTATTTGTCCAGGAAATCGTTGGCACCGCTGAATGCGATCTGGTTGATGTACTTGTCTACTTCCTCAGCGGTCATACCGATACCGCGGTCGCTGATGGTGAGCGTGCCTTTCTCCTTGTCTATGTTGATGTGGATAGTCAGGTCTCCCAGCTCGCCTTTTGCCTCGTTGGCGGAGGAGAAACTCTTCAGTTTCTGGGTGGCGTCTACTGCGTTGGAGACGATTTCACGAAGAAAAATCTCGTGATCGGAATAAAGAAATTTCTTGATGACGGGGAATATGTTCTCTGTTGTGACCCCGATATTACCTTTTTGCATAATGATGTTGTTATAGATTCTGCAATGGTACGTTACAAAATCCATGCCAATAAAGGCGGTCGTGCGGTTTCATCTCCTGCCGCCTTGTCTGGAAACCGATGCTTCCGGGTGTCAGGGAAGAGACAGGAGGAATGTCTCCTCCGCCTGTACATATCCTTTCTTCTCCCAAGGCATATCCTCTTTCAGGACGAATTGCAGATGCACGCGGTGCTGTTTCCCCTTTTCCAGGAGGAGCGGATTGAACGGGATTCTGACGGTTAGGATATGGCGGGGCTTGATGTCGGGGAGTTCCATGTCTCCTTGCTGCACTTCCTTTTCGTCCCCGGTGAAGCTCCAATGCAGGCTGTAACGGTTTAAGTCCGTGAAGTAATTCTTGTTCTGGATGCTGAAATAGCCTTTCTCCGCAGCGATATTGCCTATGCGGACATCCTGAAAAATGTGTTTCGTCTCGTAGTACAATGCTTTCCTGCCC
>CAVEJA010000109.1:0-2134 GCA_963615745.1 Duodenibacillus sp. | reverse complement strand
CTCCAAACGGTCGCAAACGGAGGAGTTCTCCGCAAAATTGAGCTTGCATCCCAACGATATGAAAGTGGCTACCTTGTCTTGCAGGATATTTGCCATGGACATTCTATACATATATTATATATGTACAAAGGTACGAAAAAGCCTTCAATCACTCCGCCGGTGCGGCAACCAATTCTGGCGGAGGGGAATACGGCTTGCGGTTTTGCAAGTCATATATGCCAAAACCGCACAAACAAGCAATCTTGTAAGCCGTTTGAAATCAGCAAAATAGAAAAAAGTTACAAAAAAAAGCGGAAAAAAATGTGTTTTTTCTTGGCAGCAATTAAAAACGTTGTACCTTTGCACTGGTTTTAATAAGCAATTAATTGTTTTACACTTAAAAAGAAAAGAAAATGAAAAAGTTAGTTTTTGTTTTTGTAGCTGTAATGGCTATGTCTTTTGCATCTTGTGGTAACAAAGCAGCTCAAGAGGCTCCTGCTTCTGACAGCGATTCTATCGCAGCAGTTGCTGACTCTGACTCTGTTGTAGCTGATTCTACTGTTGCTGATACTGCAGCTGCAGCTCCTGTTGCTGAGTAATATTCTGCAAAGACTTTTAGAGAGATTGAAACCTGCGGGTAAAACCCACAGGTTTTTTTGTGTTTAAACATCTGTTTCCCTCAATTTTTATTATCTTTGAAAGCGAATTTTTAAAAGATAATATGAGGAAATATCTTCTGTTTATAGTTGCTGCGTTCTCCGCACTCTCCGCGGGAGCTTTCGAACAGCGCGATTGGCTGCAACAGCAGTCAGACATATCCCGTTTGAAAAACGAGCTTGTCGCTACGGAGAAATGGGTGCAGTACCCCAAATATTCCGACAGACAGGGGTGGAACAGGCTTATGGACGATGCGTCCTCATTCTATATAAAGAGAGGAGAGTCCCGTCTGAACTACAAATGGCAAGTACTTACCGCAAGCATGTATCTGGAATTCGAGCGCGGCGGAAACAGAAAGGTGATGGAAAATCCCTTTTTCGAAAACGCTTCTGCCCTTTCCGATTTGTTCATGGCAGAGATGGCGGAGGGCAAGGGACGCTTTATTCCTGCTCTGATAGACGGGATATTCTTTTACTGCGATGCCTCTTCCTGGGTGCTTTCCGCCCATGTGAAACAACAGAAAACGAAAAGATCGCTGCCGGATTACAGGCTGCAAGTCGTGGATTTGGGGTCTTGTCAGATAAGCGAGATGATGGCATGGATATATTATTTCCTGCATGAGGAGATAGACAAGACAGACCCTTCCATCATGGCACGCCTGAAGTATGAGATAGACAGGCGAACCTTGACTCCGTATATGGAAAAAGACAGCTGGTGGATGGCGATGAACTCCAAACCGAAGACATTGGTGAACAATTGGAATCCCTGGTGCAATGCTGCCGTGCTGCAGTGTTTCCTGCTTTTGGAAAAGGATAAAGACAAGCTGGCGCAAGCCGTGTACCGCACCATGGTTTCCGTGGATCAGTTCATCAATCATGCGAATGGTGACGGCG
Source organism: Duodenibacillus sp. (assembly GCA_963615745.1). Lineage (GTDB taxonomy): Bacteria > Bacteroidota > Bacteroidia > Bacteroidales > Bacteroidaceae > UBA6382. The sequence goes on along the minus strand of CAVEJA010000109.1, from coordinate 605 downwards.
GATGCGACGAGGGAACAAGCTATTGGGGGCATGCGGCAGGCAAACTTCTGGATTATCTGCAACTGTTGAATATCTCTACGGCAGGGAAAATATCCCTGTTCGACCGTCCGATGATACGCAATCTGGGAGAGTATATCAGCCGTTCCTACATAGGAGAAGGGTGGACGGTCAATTTCGCCGATGCCTCCGCCCGCAGTGGAAGCGACCCTTACGTCATCTACCGGTACGGAAAAATAGTGGGAAGCGAGGAGATGAGGCATTTCGCCAGAGTTATCTATAACGGGCAACCCAAGAGGGGAATGGATGTGTTCCGGGTGTTGAACGCATTGCAAATCCGCAAAGAGCTGTCGCAGGAAACACCGGGCGTATCCAAAGCTCCCTGTACATGGTATCCAGAAACACAGGTATGCTACTTCCGAGGCAGGAATGGACTGTTCCTTGCCGCCAAAGCCGGATTCAACAACGAGAGCCATAACCACAACGATGTGGGTACATTCATCCTGTACAACAATTTTGTTCCTGTGTTCATAGACGCAGGCGTGGGGGTATATACCCGCCAGACATTCAACAAAAATGAGCGGTACAAGATATGGACCATGCAGAGC
>CAVEJA010000108.1:0-2957 GCA_963615745.1 Duodenibacillus sp. | reverse complement strand
CTGTTAAACCGCGGAGTTACGAGTGCTAAAACGCCGTGTTTCGAGAGCTAACTCCGTGCGTTCGCAGAGGGGCTTGGCGGCAGGCTCGTGTAAATACGTTTCGGGTATTCTTTTGTTTGGGAAATAGTTTCTTATCTTTGCAACTGTTATAACAAAAATATTGCAGATATGAAGAGATGCTGGGTTCTTTTTATAGCCCTTGTTCTGGGAAGTCCGTGGCTGCCGGCTCGGGAAATCATAACCGGTGATTTGAGGACGGAGGAGTATTTGCCTCTTCTTAAAGGAAAGAAAGTGGCGGTGTTCTCCAACTCCACGGGTATGGCGGGTGACAAGCATGTGGTGGATTTGCTGGTGGAGGAAGGCGTGGATGTAAAGGCTATCCTTGCGCCAGAACACGGCTTCCGCATAAAGGCGGATGCGGGCGAGCATGTCGGTAACGAGGTGGATGAGAAAACAGGGATTCCCATTGTCTCTCTTTATGGCGGTAACAAGAAGACTCCCATGAAGGAACTGGTAGCTCCGTATGATGTCGTGGTGGTGGATATACAGGATGTCGGACTGCGTTACTATACCTATTATGTAACAATGTATAAAATAATGAACGCTTGTGCGGAGGTGGGAAACCATGTCGTTATTCTGGACAGACCTAATCCTAATGGCTTCTATGTGGATGGCCCTATCCTGGACATGAAATACAAAAGCGGAGTGGGCGGACTGCCGATACCTATTGTGCATGGAATGACCCTTGGGGAATTGGGACGGATGATAAACGGAGAGTATTGGCTGGACGGATTCCGCCGTTGCAAGCTGACGGTTGTTCCTTGTCTGAATTATACCCACCAGTCCCGTTACGAGTTGCCGCTTCCCCCCTCTCCCAATCTGCCGAACATGAAATCCGTATACTTGTATTCCTCGCTCTGTTTCTTCGAGGGAACATGCGTCAGTCTGGGCAGAGGGACGGACGCTCCGTTCCAGATATATGGTCATCCGAAGATGAAGGGGTATAAGTATACCTTCACTCCGCAGAGTGTTCCGGGGGCGAAGAATCCCCCCTTGCTCGGAGAAAAGTGCTACGGAGTGGACTTGCGTGGTGTGTCAGACAGGGAAATATGGAAGAAAGGCGTGAATCTGGATTGTGTGATAGACGCATATCGGGCTGTAGGAACAGGTGATGGCTTTTTCAGAAACTTCTTTGAGCTGCTTGTAGGCGTGGATTATGTCAGACCGATGATAGAAGAGGGCAGGAGTGCCAAGGAAATCAAGGCACGCTGGAAGGGTGATGTGAAAAAGTTCAAGAAGCAGCGCAGACCTTATTTGCTGTATAAAGAATAAACCGAAAAATAAGATTATATATGATAACTCCTTGGATTGCCGTTATTACAGTGCTGGCATACTTGTCGGTATTGTTTGCCATTTCATTCGTTACAAGCCGCAAGACGGATAATGCAGGCTTCTTTGTCGGGGGGCGAAAATCCTCCTGGGTAGTCGTAGCGATAGCGACCATAGGGTCTACCATCTCGGGTGTGACCTTTGTTTCTGTGCCGGGGATGGTGCAGAGCAGCCATTTCGCTTACTTGCAGATGGTGATGGGATTTGTCGTGGGGCAGTTCCTGATAGCTTTCGTGCTGGTTCCGCTGTATTACAGGCTGAAACTGGTTAGCGTATACGAATATTTGAAGGAGCGTTTTGGAATGGGGAGCTACCATACTGGGGCGTGGTTCTTTTTCATCTCGAAGATGCTGGGGGCTGCGGTCCGGGTTTTCCTGGTCTGTCTCACGCTGCAGATTCTGATATTCGAGCCTCTGGGGATTCCTTTTGTCCTGAATGCGTTCGTCACGATGTTTGTTGTGTGGCTATATACCTACCGTGGCGGGGTCAAAACGGTTATATGGACGGATTTGTTCAAGACAATGTGTCTGATTCTTTCTGTGGTTTTGTGCATCTATTTCATTGCCGTGGAAATGGGGTATGACTGGTCAGGGGTCAGTCAGGCGGTGTTTGGCAGTGAGCTGTCCCAAACATTCTTCTTCGATGATGTGAATGACAAGAGGTTTTTCTTCAAGCAATTCTTTGCGGGAGTGTTCACGATAATTGCCACCACAGGGCTGGATCAGGATCTGATGCAGAGGAATCTGAGTTGCAAGAACTCCAATGAAAGCAGGAAGAATATGATAGTAAGCATCCTGTTGCAGTTTGTCGTCATCTCTCTCTTCCTGATGCTGGGTGTCCTCTTGTACATCTTTGCCGATCATGTAGGGGCTGAGCTGACCCAGTGCAAAGGGGATGAGCTCTTTACCAAGGTGGCTACGGGAGGGTATCTGCCGATGATAGTCGGAATACTTTTTCTGATAGGACTGGTGGCAGCCGCATTTGGGGCTGCGGGTTCAGCCCTGACAGCTCTGACGACCTCCTTTACCGTAGACATTCTCGGCGTGGATAGAAATGATGAGCGGGGGACTGCCCGCAAACGCCGCTGGGTACACATGGGCATGGCTCTGCTGATGGCTGTGGTTATTTATGTGTTCAACATGCTCAATAATACGAGTGTGATAGATGCCGTCTATATTTTGGCAAGCTATACTTACGGGCCTATCTTGGGAATGTTCGTATTTGGCATTTTCATGAAACAGAAAGTAAGAGACAAATACATTCCTTATGTGGCTGTTGCCGCTCCTGTATTGTGTTTTATTCTGGATAGAAATTCGGAGAAATGGTTTGGCGGGTATCAGTTCAGCTACGAATTGCTGATCCTCAATGCCGCTTTTACCTTCATAGGTCTGTGCCTTTTGATAAAGAGGGAAAAGGCGGAATAATGCTTTGCTGACGGTTTCGGGAACGTTAGAGATACTCCGTCGGGAACTGCCTATGCATGGATCTTCAGCCCCTGCGTTTCCCCACCAGGGAGATGGCGGCTGCGAGCTTCAATGAGGCTGCCCAGATTTTCGGGGAGGACAGCG
>CAVEJA010000107.1:438-3462 GCA_963615745.1 Duodenibacillus sp. | reverse complement strand
GATATAGGGAATGTCTGAAGTCCTGTTATAAGGTGGCGTAATCGGGTATGTCCTGAAGAAAAGTGGCTTTTTTGCTGGCGGCATCTATCTTGCAGCAGTAATGTTTGATGCCGTTGCTGACCACCAAATAGGGTACTCTCAGTACATAATTATAAGAGCAGATTTGGGTGAATACCTTTTGGGTGACAGGGATGCTGGGGGCTTTGTATTCCATAATCATGACAGGAGTGCCGTCTTTTGAGTAGAGGATGCTGTCACAACGCCGTGTAGTTCCGTTGAGCGTGATGGACAGCTCGTTTCCCATGAGTGCCGGGGGGTATCCTTTGTACTGGATAAGGAAATGGACGAAGTGCTGGCGGACCCATTCCTCTGGAGTGAGAGCCACGAAACGGCGTCTCAGGATGTCGAAAATCCGGGATTGTCCGTTGGATGTCGTGATATTTGCTTCGAAAGCGGGAAGGTTTAAGGCAAACATTTATTATTTTTGCAAAAGGATTCCTTGTGTGCAAAGATACATAAATAACGACGATGAATAAGCAGGACATTACTTCTAATTGGTTGGAACGCTATACGGGTCAGAAGTTAGAGGATTTCAGCCCATATATACTGCTGACCAATTTCAATAATTATGTGGATTTGTTTTGTGATTACTGTGGGACATGCCGTCCGAATTACGATGCCAACATGCGTGTGGCAAACGGTGGCGGCATCACGATGATAAACTTTGGCATGGGAAGTCCCAATGCCGCTTTGATAATGGACTTGCTGGGGGCTATCCAGCCCAAGGCTTGCTTGTTTCTGGGCAAGTGTGGTGGTGTTTCCTACAAGGCGCAGCTGGGGGATTTCATCCTTCCGATAGCCGCCATCAGGGGAGAGGGTACGAGCAACGACTACTTTCCGCCCGAGGTTCCCGCCTTGCCGGCTTTCATGCTGGAGCGTGCGGTGTCCAGTGTCTTGCGGGATAATGCGTTGGATTACTGGACGGGAACGGTGTACACCACGAACAGAAGGGTGTGGGAACATGATGAGACGTTCAAGAAAAGACTGGTGGATATGCGTGTGATGGCGGTGGAGATGGAGTGCGCTACGTTGTTCTCGTGCGGCTTTTACAACCATGTGCCTATCGGCTCTCTGCTGTTGGTTTCGGACAATCCGATGACCCCGGAGGGTGTAAAGTCCATAAAGAGCGACACACTTGTGACGAAGAAATTCGCCAGCAGGCATGTTGCCATGGGAGTAGAGTCCCTGAAAGCGATTATCGACGGGAGAAAGACGGTGCGACACCTTAAATTCGACTGGTAGGTTTTTGTATTTCTTGTTTGAAAATCAAAACTTTAGTGATATAAAAATCTAAAAAATAAAATCAGAGATACCGCAGATGCCCCCGTGAAAATATGGCTTTGTATATATGGATTTTTGAATATTGTAATATAAAAATATGGCTGTAACTTCTGGAAATACAGTGTCCTACGAAAGCATCATGAAGGATGTGCGGGCAAAAAAACTGAAGCCGGTATATCTGTTGATGGGAGCGGAGAACTATTATATAGACAAACTCGCCGAGGCTGTCATTGACGCTACTCTGCCGGAGGAGGAAAGAGACTTCAATATGCACACGTTCTATGGGAGTGATACCGATATAAACAGTGTTCTGAACGCCGCACAAAGTTTCCCGATGGGGGCGGAACATTCCCTGGTGGTGCTGAAAGAGGCGCAGAGTATGAGCGGACTGGAAAATCTGACATACTATTTGCAGCATCCGCAGCCCACGACAGTGCTTCTTATTCTCTATAAAAACGGGACCGTAGACAAGCGGAAGAAGTTTGTCTCGCAGATTGCTTCCATGGGAGTGCTGTTTGAGTCGGTGAAAGTGGGCGAGCCGCAACTTCCGGGACTGATAAATTCCTATATGCGTGAGAAAGGAGTGGGGATAGAAGAGAAGTCTGTGAGCCTGATAGCCGAGTCGGTAGGCACGGATCTGGTGCGATTGTACGGGGAATTGGACAAACTGATATTGTCCCTCCCCAAAGGCGTGGCTGTAACTTCCGAGCTGGTAGAGAAGAATATAGGTATAAGCAAGGATTTCAATATCTTCGAGTTGCAGAACGCCTTGGTGCAGAAGAATGTGTTCAAGGCTTTCCAGATCGTCAAGTATTTTGAACAGAACCCGAAAAATAACCCCATACAAAAGACATTGCCGGCTTTGTTCGGCTTCTTTTCCACATTGATGCTGTCTTATTACGCTCCGCAGAAAACGGTGGAGGGCATTGCCGCCTGGTTGGGACAAAAAGACTGGCAGGTGAGACGGAATATCATGCCTGCCATGAGGAATTATTCCGCGCAGAAGGTGTTGGATATATTGAAAGAGATAAAGGCGACAGACGAGAAAACAAAGGGAGAAGGCGGTTATAATCTGGCTAACGGAGACCCTTTGAAGCAGCTGGTCGGTTTCATTCTGGAGAAATAAGGAGGGTAGAGGTTTCCGGGAGGAGGCAAACGTAGTGCCGTTTTGAATATGGAATCGTTCAAACGGTTTTGCTATCCGCTCATTTCATTTTTCGTACTTGCTGTTTTTGTAGCTGTTTAGAGGCGCATGGAATTTCTTTCCAAGCGTGGTTGTGAGACGCAAATTGCGGAGTTACGGCTGCCAACTCACGGAGTTAGGCATCGTAACTCCGCGGTTTAGAAAAATTACTCCGCGGTTTACGCCTCGAAAAAGCCCTGTTTGGCATCCGTAAACCACAGAGTTAGGAGACGGAAAACGCCGTATTGCGAGACCGCTTTCCATAAATGATGAAAGCGGAACGGACAGAAATCCCGAACCTGAAGGCGGATGGTGTTATTTTTAGATGGAGACGAATCCCTGGCAGCATAGCTTGTATGCGTGTTTTTATGGAAAAGAGGGGAGTAAGCCTTTCTTTAGGGGACTTGAAAGGCTCGCAGAGCGTGAGATTTGATGCGTTTTGATGCTTTTGTTCTCTGGTTTGATGGAAATGTATGCACACTTTTTGGGTGCTTATAAGC
>CAVEJA010000107.1:0-428 GCA_963615745.1 Duodenibacillus sp. | reverse complement strand
GTATTAACCCTCTGAGATTTTCTCGTTTTTCCCTTTTCGGGATTCTCTTCTGGATTTTAACGGAATGGAAAAAATCGGGAGAAAAATCTGTTTCGAATTTACATTTAACCAAAATTACGGTTTTAGAAATCATATCTTCGCAGGTTTGTGATTTAAAATTACGAACACGGGAGTATAAAACTAAAAGAACAGGATCAGCAAAAGGTACAGTTCGTATATTAAAATTTCAAAGATGAAAATTCGAATCCAAAGAGCGATAAAACATATTCAAACAGCTACCATACAGATTTAGAACATATAGCAACACTGTTATTCAGAAAATTACGGCTATTTTCATAAAGCAACACATAGAATACGCACGAATAAACATTCAAAATCGGTAAAAACGATGGAAAATCAGGAGATTCCCATGTAAACAACGCATATAT
>CAVEJA010000106.1:16281-24150 GCA_963615745.1 Duodenibacillus sp. | reverse complement strand
TCGTAACTCCGCGGTTTAGAAAAATTGTTATACGGAATTACACCTCGAAAAAGCCCTGTTTAACACTCGTAACTCGCGGAGTTACGAGTGATAAAACGCGGAGTTGCAAAATCCATTCTTCGGGAGAAGTTTTGACAACAGGGGAAACAGCTTTCCCGTATTGGCGGGAGAGGTGTCTTTGTCTCTCTGCGGAGGGGGATATTTACGATTTCCCCTCCTTGGAATTTCCGACGCAGGATTTCTCTTTCCGCATTTTCCGATAGGAGCGCAGCCCTACCGCATACGCCAGGACGAGGTAGACGAGGCACTGAATCCACAGCATGAGATGCTCGAAACGCACATCGTCCAAGGTGGCGTATTCCGCATTGATGCGCACAAATCCGTTGATGGCGAATGTGGAAGGGAAAATATAGCTGACCGCTTTCCAAAATCCCGGAACTGCCGCTCCCGGCCATGAGATTCCGCTGATGAACAACAGCGGTACGGAAGTGAAGACAAAGAGAAGCATGGTGACCTCCCGGTTGCGTACCAGCGTGCCGAGCAGAATGGAGAAGAAGATACATGCCAGTATGTATGGCAGGACAAAAGCCGCCAAAGTGCCGATATGTATTATCTGGTTGAGGTTGAACAAGTACGGAATGAACAGCGTGAGAAAGGCGGTGTTGAAAATCTCGATGATAAAGAAGAAGAGAACTCCCCCGGTGAATATGGGCAGAAATTTCCCGGACGGGTTGTCCGCCTGGAAAAGCAGGGATTTCCTTCTGTCCTCTCTCGCTGTACCGGAAGCCATGCCGATGCCCAGAAAGAGGGTCTGCTGTATGATGATGATCAAAACGGCTGGAAGCAGATAGGATGCCATGCCTCCCGAAGTGTTGAAAAGGGTGACTTCCTCATACTGTATGGGGGCGGTGGTGAGCTCGTCCTGCCGCTGCGTAGTGTTCCCTGCCAAATGAAGCCGTATGTGATTGTTCATATCCAGCGTGACATTCGTGTTGGCGGTAAGTATCTGCTGGTAGTAGAGCATACCGCTCATGTCGCAATAGACGCTGACGCAGGACTGTTTGCCCCGGTTGATGTCCTTGGCGAATTCTGCCGGTATGACGATATACCCGTAGGTTTTCTGTTTCTTGATATAGTCCTGTGCCTGTTTCGTGTCTGTGGCAAGTCCGATGACATGAACATTGGGCGTGGCATCCAGTTTTCGGATGTACTCTCTGCTCATACTGGAGCGGGAGTTGTCTACCACGGTGATGGGAACTTCACGTATGATTTCCGGGTTGTAGCAAATGGAATAGAGGATAGGGTACAGTATGGGAACTCCTATAACGAACAACAGGATGCCGGAATCTTTGAAGACGATTTGCGCCTCAATGGAAATCGCCCTCAGACATGCAATGATATGTTCCTTTATTTGAGAAAGCATTATATATGTATTATGGGAGATATACGGGGTTGGCGAGATGGTTTTTCAGCCTTCTCCACAGCAGGAATGGGGCAAGGGCGAACAGCAGGAGGAAGAGGTAGCTTCTCCAGGCATACAACATGCTGAACCCGTCCAACGCCTGGGTGACATAAATGAGGTAGTAATGTCTCAGCGGGAAGAGGTAGCTGAGGGATTTGATAAAGGGATAGAAGCCCAGATAGGGGAAAGTAAAGCCGCTGATGCTGATACTGAGAACTCCCCAAAGGCTGGCGATGCTCATGGACATACGCAAGGTGGGCAGTATGGCGAAGATGAGGATGCCGAAACCCTGTGTCGCGATGATGGAGAACACGGTGGCGGCGAGCATGGGCAGGATGCCGCAGTGGCACGGATAGCCGAGAACGAGATAAAAAACCACGTCTATCATCACTCCGACAAAGGAGAAGATGAGGGTGTAGGGGAGTATCTTTGCCGTCAATGCCAGTATTAGGGAGTTATTGCTTCCTCGCAGCCATTCCCGGGAGGTGTTTTCCTTGATCTCGCTGCCTATGGCGTATGTGGTGATCAGCAGGATAACCAGCAGCAGTATTCCCGGAACCAAGGTGTTGTTCAGATAAATCCCGTAGTTGAGTGCGGGGTTGTTGGTGGGATGCACATCGTTTACGATGGGCTGGAGAAAGAACATGGCTTGGTCGTCGGTGTACCCTTTCGCCCTAAGCTGGCTGAGCCCGGAGCTCGCCCCCACGAGGGCGGAGGTGGTTTTCATGTCTTTCATGAGCAGTGACCCTGTGATGAGGTAGGTGTATTGGACATAAAAGGAGACCTTGGGCTGCCGGAAAGCGTTGGCATCCTTGGAGAAGGAGGGCGGAATATAGAAGAAACCGTAGATTTTTCCCCTCTGCACATCTTTTCTGGCTTCCGAATAGTTGGGATAATGTGCGACAATCCGGGTCTGGTCAAAGGCGTCCAGGGTTCGTCCGATCCGGCGGGATGCCGCGCTGTTGTCCATATCGACAAGTCCGACAGGCAGATTATGGGGCAGCCCGTCGTTCATCAGGGAGGTGAAAAAGACGAGAGAGAAAAGAGGAGCGAAGACGATGGCATATAAATATATGGGGCGCGAGATGATTCTATGGCACTCACGCACGAATATATCCACAAATGCGTTCCGTCTTTTGCTGTCTTTGGGCATGGGGAAAGGAAACTAACGTTCTATTACCACGGACATTCCCGGTCGCAATCCGTCCACTTTCCTGACGGGTCTCGCCTTGACCTCAAAGGTTCTCAGGTCATATTCCCCGGAGGCTTTCGTAGCTTTCCATACGGCATAAGACCCCTCGTCCTTTATATAGTACACTTTCAGTTGTATCTTCTCTTTGTCTAAGGCGGGGACAAAGGCGGTGAAGGTCGCTCCCATCTTCAGATCTTTCAGCAAATCCTCCCGCACGTTGAATGTAATCCAAAGGTCTTGAAGCTGTGAGACATTCATAATAGGTGCGCCCGTGCCCACCAGTTCTCCCTTTTTCGGGAATATCTCGCTGATTTCTCCCTGTTCGGGGGCGAGAAGAATGGTCTCCGAGATATAGGATTTCACCTCATTGACAGCCCCCTTCGCTCTGTTTACCAAGGCTTCGGCAGCCGCCTTGTCCTCCCGTTGCGCTCCGTTTACAGCCATCTGGTATTGTGAGCGGGCTGCTTTCTCTGTGGCGATGGCGGCATCTCTCTGGGCGGTGATCTCATCCAGTTTCTGTGCGGCGACAACTCCCTCCTCGTAAAGGTGCTTTATTCTGGTGTAGGTCTTCTCGGCAATCTGCACGCCAGCCTTGGATTTCTGCCACATTTCATAAGCCCCCTGGATTTGTTCCTTCCGTGTTCCGGCTTTTGCCTTGTCATCCTGCGCCTGTGCGGCTGCTTCCGCACTTTGCGCCTGTTGCATCTTCGCACTGATTTCGGGAGCGTCGAGTATGGCGAGCGTGTCGCCTGCCTGGACTTTGTCTCCCTCGTGCACAAAGAATTTCTGGATGCGTCCGGGGACTTTGCTGGAAACTCTGTATTCAGATACTTCCACTTGTCCTTGGATGATTTCTTTCTTGTCGCCTAATGTGAGATAGCCGATAAGTCCCACAAGGATGATAACTGCCGTGAGAAGGGCTACTGGTTTGACGATGATGTTCAGTTCTGCTTTATTTTGTGCCATAATAAATGGGTGTTTCAATTCGGGAATAAGGTTTTACGTGTGATTAAAAGTCCAGGGCGTTCTTCCCCAAAGCCTTGACAAGGGTGCTTTCCGCCAGTTTGATTTCTATCTGTGCGTCAATCTGCTGTGACTGTGCGTCGATCCAGGCGGTTTGAGCCGCCAGCAAATCGCTCGTTGGAATCATGCCTTCGTGGAAGCCGATGTCCGCATATCTGAGGTTTTCCCGGGCTTTCTCCAGATTCTTCTCCGCTGTGGAGAGCTGTTTCTTGGTCTCGTCCACCTTGAATTTCGCCTGGTTGAGCTGGAGGTTTATCAACTCCTTGGCTTCCTCATAGACCCGCTGGGAAGCCCTTGCCTCCGCTTTTGCCGCCCGGATATGGTATTTTCCCTCATTCCATCTCCAGATAGGGACATGAAGAGACACGCCGATGCTCAGATTGTCTCCGAACTTGTTGTGGAATCCGTTGTAAGTATTCGGATTGGTCAGGGTGTATGCTCCGACCAAGGCAATGTTTGGCAGGAATGTGCTGCGTACTATCTTGACATTCTCGTGGGCAATCAGAGAAGCCTGTTCCAAGGCTTTCAAGTCTGTTCTGTTGGAAAAAGCCTGGAGGGTGTCGGGCAGAAGGGAGACACCTCTGATATTGAGTTGCTTGATGTCCTCGTCCGCCAGTTTGATGTTCTCGTGGATAGGAATTCCGCATAGCTGGCACAGCAGCATTTTGCTCAGGCTTAAACCGTTCTCAACCTTCATCAGAGCCATTTCCGCCTCGTTGAGCTTGACAGCGACTGTCAGCGTTGAGGCTTTTGTCGCCACGCCTTCCTTGTACATTTTCTGAACATCCTTGTTGAGGTTGTCCAGCATTTTGATGTAGCTCTCCGCCAGTTCTTTTTTGTTGGTCAGGGAGACGGTCTGCCAATAAGCCTGGTCTATCTCCAGAATGACCTCTTGGAGCATATTGTCATACTGGTTTCCCAAGAGGAGTTTCGTATAGTTCGTGATATTGTTGTACGCTTTGAGCCGTCCTCCCATATAGATGGGCTGTGTCAGAACCAGTGCTCCGGCGAAGATGTTGTGCGTGTTGGTCTCGAACGCCCGGGTGATGCCTCTTCCCAAATTGTTGAGAAGAGGAACGTTTTTCGTCCCCAGGTTCTCTATCAGAGGAAGCAAATCGGGGTATTGCTGTGCGATGTTCTGTGCGGCTTGCTGAAGTGTGGCGGTGCTATTGCTCCCCAAATTGTTCAAGGCATTCCGCTGGTCTTTGGACAGAAGATGGATTTCTCTGGCGTTGAAGGTGTAATTGGCTTCCCCGGAGAGCTTGGGAAGGAACTTTGTTTTTGCGGCTTTGTGCTCATAGGAAGCGGCTTCCATCTGATCCTGCTGTATGAGAAGTTTCTTGTTATGGTGTATCGCCAATGTCCTGCAACTGTCCAGAGAGAGGATTCTCTGGGAGTAGGAGATGCTTGCAAGGAGGAAAAAGAATATCGTCAGGAAGTGAAGTCTCTTCATTATGGGTAAATTGTAAAATCGTTCAAAGTTAGTCGTTATTATAAACAAGAGTATGAATGAATTATAAAAAAATGTTTTTCGACGAGGAAAAAGAGAATTAAGGAAAACCAAAAGGGCAAATAAAGACATTATCCGCAGATGCGTCCTTATAGCATCGGGGAGAATATCCTGACAAAGGAGGCGGTAAATCTCTGGCGGATGTTGCGGCTCTTCCATTCCTGCAGTTCCACTCTCCGGCACTGTTTCCGCAGTTCGATGAATTTGTCCCGCAGTTTCACAGCCATGTTATCGTCATAGATGAATGCGTTTGCCTCGTAGGTGTCGAGCATACTTCTGAAATCCATATTGGCAGAGCCGACGGAACAGAAGTGGTCGTCCGAGACAACCACTTTCGAATGGAGCATTCCGGGCATATAAAGATAGATTTCAACTCCGGATTTCAGCATATCCCCGAAATAGGACTGGTTGCACCATGTCATCCAGAAGCCTCCCGGCTTTTCCGGGAGCATGATCTGTACCCGGACACCGCTCATGGCGGCGGTCTGCAATGCCTCGATGAGCGACTGCGTGGGCATGAAATAAGGCGTTTGAATCAGGATATATTTCTCTGAATTGAGGAATACCTTGTTGTAAGCCATCATGATGGCGGGCCAGGAGCTGAACGGGGCGGAGGACACTATCTGCAACAGAACTCCCTGACCGCTTGGCAAGTGGTGGAAAGAGGGGTAATAGGTAGAGTTGGTTATCATGTGGCGGGTTGTCCAGAACCAGTTGGAGAGGAACAACAGCTGGATTCCATATACCCCGTAGCCCTCAATGCGGAGATGGGTGTCGTACCAGACTCTTCCTTTTTGTGGACGGACATATCTCAGGGCGATATTCATTCCTCCGATATAGCCTGTCTTGCCGTCGATAACAACCAGTTTGCGGTGGTTGCGGTAGTTGATGCGGTGGGCGAAACGGTGGAATTTCACCGGAAGGAAGTTCACTGTCTCTATTCCCGCCTCCTCCATCTTCCTGAAAAACGCCTTGCTCGCACCCCAGCATCCCACATCATCATAGATGAGCCGGACTTTTACACCTCTCTTTTGTGCGTCGATCAGACAGTCCCGCACGATCCTGCCGACGGCATCGTCCAGAAAGATGTAGAATTCCAGATGGATATGGTGCCTGGCATTTCCTATTTTCTTGATCAGATCCAAAACAAAATCATCCCCGGAAGTGAAGATGTGGAGATTGTTTCTGCCGAAAGGAAAGGAGTAGTTATGCAGCTTGAGGAAATGTATCAGGGGGAAATCCTGTTTGGGAGGTTTGATGAGACCCGCCTGGGAAACGTATTTTGACATCACCTTCTGGGTGAGCTGGTCCAGATTTTTCTTGTTGAACCGCTTCTCCCGCCTGATGTCCTGTCCGAAGAAATAGTAGAGCAGGAGGCCGATAATGGGGATGGAGACAAGTGTGACTACCCACGCCATGGTCTCTGCGGGCTGGTGATTGTCCAGCACAACGGCTATAATCGCACTGACAACCAGGCTCGCATAGAAAACCAAAAGGGCTATACCTATCCACAAAAGCATTCTTGCTGCAACTTTATATCGTAGGCAAATGTAGGTGTTTTTTACCTATTTGAGTGTCTGGCGGCTGTTTTTTTGATTTTAAATTGTATATTTGCTCTTCATTATTATAGAAAAGAGGATTTGTATATGCCGATGACGATAGGGAACAGCGATACATTGTTTATAAGGATAGGGGAAGACAAGATTGTTTTCGCCCGTTATGACCGCATCAAAGAAAGCACTTTGAATTACAGCTGTTTCCCGATTGACAAGTCGGTATCCCTGAATGCCAATATGCACAAGGCTCTGGCAGGGCAGCCGTTGGCGAAAGGAGACTTCACGAGGGTGGCGGTTCTTGTGGACTGCCGGGTGGTTCTGGTCCCGTTGAACGAGTTTGACGATGACGAAATGGACTTGATGTACAAATACAATATGCCCCAATCGTACTCCCGCCACAGGGTTTTCTATGATATGCTCCCTCTTCAAAATGCGGTAATGCTGGGTTCTGTGGACAAGGACTTGGAACATACAGTTCTGGAAGCCTTTCCGAATGCCATGTTTCACTCCGCTCTGATGCCGCTTCTCCTCCATTTCTCTTCCTTATGCTCACGCACGGACAAGGCGGGAAAGGCTTTTGCGACCTGGATGGGGGAGAATCTTGTGCTGATGGCGTTTAGAAAGGGTGAGATTTCCTTGACCAACACGTATGAGAAAGTGGGTGGAAAGTCCAACGCCCTGTATTTCCTGTTGTCATTTCTCCGCCAATGGAATGTTGTTCCCGAAAGGGACGAGGTATATCTGGCGGGTTGGAGCGAGAAAAACGAGGAAACGGAGCGGCAGCTTGCTCCGTATATGCCCAATACTTTCCGCCTTGAGCCGGAGAAGGAGTTCAACCGGCATGTCCTGGCACTGACAAAGGATTTGTCCTATGACATGGTTGTGATGCTGCTGAACGCTTATTGAAAAAGATAATTGTCCTGTATGAGAGTTATTACTGGAAAATATAGAGGCCGTCATTTTGAGATCCCCCGTACCTTCAAGGCACGCCCGACAACGGATTTCGCCAAGGAGAATATTTTCAATGTGCTTCGCGCCTATGTGGATTTTGAGGATTTGGCAGTCGCGGATCTCTTCGCAGGGACAGGAAGTATCTCTCTGGAGTTTCTTTCCAGAGGCTGTTCCC
>CAVEJA010000106.1:0-16271 GCA_963615745.1 Duodenibacillus sp. | reverse complement strand
TGGAGAAGGACTACCAGCATTATATATTTATATGTAGTGTGATGGAGAAATTGGGGGATGAGGCGGTGTGTCCTTTGCGTGCGGATGCGCTGAAATACATCGTCCGTGCCACGGAAAGTTTTGATGTTGTGTTTGCCGATCCTCCCTATGCTTTGCCTGAGTTGTCGCAACTTCCCCAGAAAGTATTGGACAGTGTGCTGGTAAGACCTGGCGGAATATTTGTTTTGGAGCATGGAAAGAATTATGATTTCTCCGAACATCCGCTGTTTGTGGAGCACAGAGCCTACGGGAGTGTGAATTTTTCTATTTTCCGCCAGAAGGAAAATGCGGAATGAGAGACGGGATAACTTCTGAAGAGAAGTCCGCCATGACTAAAGTGAATGGGATGGCGCGCAATGTCTTCCTGCAACTTTTCCGGGAGGAGTTTCCTTATGACCTGACTTCAAAGCAGGAAGAGGTGGCGTGCAGTTTGTTCGACTTCCTTTTCTCTTCTGACAAGATGGGCGTGTATATCCTCCGGGGCTATGCGGGTACAGGCAAGACGCTGCTGGTTTCGGCTTTGGTGCGGGTGTTGAAAAAGTTGCAAAAGGATGTGGTGCTGCTTGCTCCGACAGGGCGTGCCGCCAAAGTGCTGTCCGGGGGGGCGGGATTCCCAGCCTATACTGTCCATAAGCAGATTTACCGGCAGAGAACGCTGGCTTCGGAAAAATCCCATTTTGATTTGGATAGGAACAACCATCGGAATGCGTTGTTTATAGTGGACGAATCCTCCATGATTTCCGCAAGATACGATGAGTACTCCATCTTCGGGACGGGCAATGTGCTCCACGATTTGTTGAACTATGTCTATCGTTCATCGGGTTGCAGGCTTCTGTTTGTCGGTGACAATGCGCAGCTGCCTCCCGTGGGAGAGGAGAACAGCCCTGCTTTGATGGCGCAGTATTTTTCTGATCTGGATTTTTCGGTAAGTGGTTTCCAGCTTTTGGATGTCCTGCGGCAGAAGAAGAACTCCGGGATATTGGAAAATGCCACCATGCTGCGTTCTTCGATAAGAGAGGGAAAGGTGTCAGAACCTCCTGTTGTCCGCTTCCAGAATTTTCAGGACATCCGCCGTTTGGTCGGCGGGGACATCGTGGAAACTCTTCAACGGTGTTATGAAGAGGACGACAGAGGGGAAACCATAGTGCTTACCCGCTCCAACAAGCAGGCGAATGTCTATAACCAGGGAATCCGTTCCACCTTTTTCGGCAGGGACGGAGGGCTTCAAAAGGGAGATATGGTGATGGTTGTCCGTAACAATTACTATTGGATAGAGCAACTTTCCGCCAGACAGAAGAAGGAGAAATGTGCGGACAGGATTCCCATGGACTTTATTGCGAACGGGGATATTGCGGAGATAACGGATGTGGAGGGCGAGATGGAGTTTTTCCAATTTCATTTTGCGGATGTCTCTTTGCGTTTCCCGGATTACGATGACTTTGAAATGCGTCATGTAAGAGTTCTGCTGGATGTCCTGAACAGTGAGACACCCGCTCTGTCATCCGAGCAGAACCAGTTGCTTTTTGCAGGAGTGAGTGAGGATTATGCGGATGAACGCAGCAGGAAAAAACGGATGGAGAAGATACGCCAAGACCCGAATTTCAACGCTTTGCAGATAAAGTACGCTTATGCGGTGACCTGTCATAAGGCGCAAGGCGGGCAGTGGCGGAATGTATTTCTGGATCAGGGATGGCTTCCGCCCGATGGCGTGGACTTGAATTATTACAGATGGCTTTACACAGCGTTCACCCGGGCTACTCAAAACCTGTATCTGGTTTCCTGGCCGAGGGAACAGAGTGCGGAGGAATGACGGAAATACAGGTTGGCAAAGGGTTTTTGTGACAGATGGGGCGGGTGTTGGAAAGTCACCTTTTCTCCCCAAATTCTTTTTGCTGCCGCTCCACTTCTTTCAGGCGCAGCTCGTTGGCTTGCCGGGTTTCTTCCTCCCGGGTGGAGCTGATGTTGGATTTAAAGGAGGAAGTCAGCGGTTCTCCTGTGAAGGATGGGATTTCCTTGCTTTCGGAAAGGTCGAAAATCATAGGGTGGGACGCCGGATGACTATATAGCTCTATTGTTCCGCTGACAGGTTTCTGACTGCCTTCAAACAGAACACTGGCGGTAACTTTTATTTTCCCGGGTTTTAATGTGGATTGTATAAGAATGGGAGCAGTCCCCCATTTCACGGGGACGGGATTTGCCAGAACGCTCGCTCCTCCCAGAATCCGCCCTTCTCCTTCGACCTTGAACTTGATGTGATAGTTGTTCAGTCGTTTGATATTGCCGTTCTTGTCGGCGATTGCGGCAGTGACAACCACCGCATCAGAACCGTCCGCCAGGAGTTTCATGCCCTCGCTGTCTGCCCGGAGTATGATTTTCTCCGGGCGGCGTGCCGGACATACCTTGTGCTGGGCTACGACTTTCCCGCCCATAATGCCTTCTGCCAGGAGATACACATCGTCAGACTTGCCCTCGTGCAAGGACAGATGTTGGTCTGTCATGAAGTCATACGCATCTTTAAATGTGATGATGGGGGAAGGTATGCCTTCCTTCCGGGGCGTTTTTTTATAGGTGTAGGTCTTCCCGTTTTTGTTGAAAGTCAGTTTTACCTCCTCACAGTTGGAGTATACCGTGACATCCTTGGGCGAGAACGGTGTCATCTCATGGGCGATGTATACCATAGGCCCTGTTTCAAAGGGCTGGTTCTCGGTTATAGGGGAACGCTGTGCCTGAAACATATAGTAGGAATACTTGGGCTGGCGGAACACATCCATGATTCCTCCATAGAAAGGGTCGGGGTGATAACCTCTCTGATGGTCGAATGGATGCCACAGACAGCCTCCTGTATGTTGCGGGCTTGTGTGACAGAGAGCATCGTATGAGGTATATGGATAGTCAGGATGGGCATAGTGCCGTGCTTGTACCAGCATAGCGTGTTCTCCCCAGTTGCGTGCCGCCCTGCTTGGAGAGTTGTGGGCACTCCATGTGTCCACAACGTCTCCCCATTCCCGTGTGAAATAGGACACCTTTGGGTCACTTTCTTTCAGAGCCAGTTCCTTGTTGGCATTGGAGGGATGGGAGAAGAGTACGGGGAACAGCTCGTGTCCCTGTGCGAAGTCATCGCATGCGGAGTAGCAGTAAGGGTGCGGGTATTCCTCTTTCACCGTGTTTTGGGCTTTCTCCGCAAAGTCGGCTGGATAGTTTGTCTCATTCAATATGGGCTCCCACAGCCATATACAAGGATGGTTTCTGTCTCTGCGCACCACTTGGCGGATGTCGTTATAGACTCTTTGGGAGAATACGGGGTCGTTGTTCCAGAACTGCCATCCCGGAATGTTGTCAATGACGAAAAGTCCCAGCTCGTCGCACGCATCCATAAAGGCGGGATCTTGTGGGCAGTGGGCGTTGCGGATGATTTTCAAACCGGCATCCCGGAGTTTCTTCGCATCTTTCCAATGGAGGCTGTTGGGGACAGCGTTTCCGATAACTGCGAAATCCTGATGGCGGTTTGCACCAATCAGAGGCTTTCCATACGGTTTTCCGTTGAGCCAGAAACCCTCTGCCCCCTTGAATTCGACGCTGCGAATGCCTATGCGCTGGCGGTAGCCGTCAATGATGTTCCCTTCCTTGTCGAGAACTCGTATGAAAAGATGATACAGATACGGGTTTTCCGGCGACCATAGGTGGGGATTCTTTAATGTGACTTCCTCTTTTATGGTTGTGGCGTGGTTGCTTTTGAGCGTGAAAGTGTGGTTGATGAGGGCTGCCTGCTTGCCGTCGGATTCTTGCAGCTCGTATTCCACTACGCCTTGAAAGGATTTTTTCCACTCGTTGCGCAGATGCAGTTGCAGGGAAACATCTGCTTTCTGTTCGCTGACGTGGTTGTAAGAGATAAAAAATCCCCCTCCAGCTGTTACATCCTCGTAGTTGGGGTCGGTAATATACACGTTGTTGTGCGCCACCAGCCAGCAGTCACGGTAGATTCCTCCCATATAGGTGTAGTCAAGCACATCCTGGGATTTCCCGGGAGGGTAGTTGGGATCGTTGCTGTTGTCTGCCCATACGGAAAGAAGGTTCTCCCCGTCCCAACGAATGGCATTTGTGATGTCTATGACAACGGGCAGATAGCCTCCAAAGTGTTCTTTGACGAGCTTCCCGTTGAGGTAGATTCTGCTTTTTCCCATGATTGCCTCAAAGTGGAGGAACAGTTTCTTCCCTTTCAGTCCCTTTTCGGGAGAGAAATGCTTGCGATACCATACTTCTCCCTGGTAGTTGATGCATCCGCTGGCTTCGGTTGGCAGATACTCGATGCCGTGTGGCAGGGAAACGACTTCCCACTGGCTGTCATCGAAAGACACTTCCTCAGCTCCTTTCACCGCACCTTTGTGGAAACGCCATGCGGGATTCATGGAGAACACTTCCCGTCCGGAATTGGGCAGATGGAAGAAGCCTGCCGTGGAGAACTCCGGGCAGAAAGAGGCGTAGGCTGTGCCGCATAGGACAAACAGCAGGAGAAGGGTGTACTTTCTCATGGGATGATGGTTGCTGGATGTACGGTTTCTAATTTTTCGGCTTCACCAAAGTGTGCAGATACCCCATAATTGTGGCAATGCTTCCGAGGAAACCTACTACCAGGGTGACTATATGCTGGGTTGTCATTTCGGTGTTTCCCGTCAGCGCGTAAGTCCCTCCTATCATGAGGGAGAGCGTTACGGCGATGATGGCTGCCAGTTTCCACGGATAAAACCACAGCGTCTTTTTCCCGAACAGGGGGTGTCCGAGCAGTTTCTCTATGACGATGAGCAGCAGGGAGAACACGATTACCCAGACAAGATAGGTGAAAACGATGCGGGCGATGATGTGAAAAGAGAACTCGGTCTGCTGCAAGGCGTCGAACCAAGTCCCGAAATATCCCAATACAAGTGAGAAATTGAAATCGCCGCGGCTCAGATATTTTTCAAAAAACAACATAGTTGGTTACAGATAAATGTATAAACTCTGGTAAAGTTACGAAGATTTGATGTATGTATCCGTGAAAAATTGGTGGCAAAAAAAAAAAACGTACCTTTGCATTTGTGTTTAGAAAACAATGAAATAACATTCTTTTTCTCGGATTATGTACGGATTAAAAGACTATATATATAATGGAGTGCTGTATCTGAACAATATGTTCAGACCCCGTCACAAGGTGTTGAGTTCCCTGATGATTTATTCCACTACCCTCTGTCAGTCAAAATGCAAGCACTGTTCAATATGGAAGAAGCCGGTGGAGCATCTTTCCTTGGAGGACATCAAGAGGATAGTGGGCAGCAAATGCGTCTCCTCCAGAACGGTGGTCGGACTGGAGGGAGGGGAGTTTGTGCTTCATCCCGAGGCGGACGAGATCATGGAATGGTTCAGATTGAATCATCCGAACTATACTTTGCTATCCAACTGTCTGACTCCGGGCAAGGTCATTGAGGCGGTACGCCGGCATCGTCCGGTGCGTCTGTATGTCTCTTTGGACGGAGACAAGGACACCTATCTCCAGATGCGGGGACGGGATGGCTATGACAAGGTGATAGAGGTCGTGGAGACATTGAAGGACGAGATACCCATTTCCCTGATGTTCTGCCTGTCTCCGTGGAACAGTTTCAAGGACATGGAGTGGGTGATCGGCATAGCGAAGAAATATAACATAGATGTCCGTATAGGCATCTACGGCACGATGGAGTTCTTTGACACGACAGCGGAACTTCTGGAAGCCGATATGAAAGATTTTATAGGGAAGATTCCTCCCGGCATCCATGACACCGAGGAGAACTATGACTTCGTGGCTCTGTATGACGAATGGCGCAACGGTCATCTGAAACTGCGTTGCCAGAGCATATTCAGCGAGCTGGTGATTCACTCCAATGGCAATGTCCCTCTGTGCCAGAATCTGGAAGTGATCCTGGGAAACGTGCATGAGCAGACCCTGGACGAGATATTCAATTCCAGGAAAACACATAAAACCCAGTGCCAGTACTCCAAGGAATGTAACGGATGCTGGATAAATTTCCATCGCAAATATGACATTGTCCTGTTGCGGAACTTCGAGAAACTGCTGCCGAAAAAGCTGATAGAACTTTTCTACGGCAAATATCAGTGGACGGAGAACAGCAAGGAAACCTATAAAAGCTACCTCAAGCGAATCTCAAGATAATGGAATACGTCAAGGAACTGATAGACCGCTATAAGCATCTGCGCAGCAAGAAACAGCTCCAGGCTGCTTATGGGAAGAAATACGCCTTTGTGGGAATAGGAGGACACAGTACAAGCAATCTGTATCCGGTGCTGGACTATCTGCATATTCCCTTGAAATATATCTGCTGCCGCTCCACGGACAAGGTGCGGCTGATAGAGCGGCGGTATGCAAACGTGATTGCCACCACCTCGCTGGAGGATATATTAAAGGATAGCGAGGTAAGCGGAGTGTTCGTTTCCGCATCTCCCTCGGCTCATTTCTCTCTGGCTTCAAAGGTGCTGGAGAGTGGCAAGTCGCTGTTTGTGGAGAAACCCCCCTGTTCCTCCTCGGAGGAGTTGCGGATGCTCGCAGAGAAACATAGGGAATACGGCTCTCCCGTGGTGATAGCGGGCTTGCAGAAGAGATATTCCCCGGTGACAAGAACTCTGAAGCAGAGACTGAAACAAGGGAAGACGGTAAATTACAATATGAGATACCTTACGGGAGCTTATCCCGAAGGGGATGCCGTGCTTGACCTCTTCATCCATCCGCTGGACTTGGTCTGTTATCTCTTTGGGACAGCGGAGGTGAGTTGTGTGGAGCATATCGGGGATGCTCGTGGCGGACACACCTATTTGGTGGTGTTAAAGCACCGAAACGCCACCGGCATGCTGGAACTGTCCACTGCCTATTCCTGGACGGATGCGCAGGAATCCCTCGTTGTCAATACGGAGAAAGGGACATATACCATGAATCAGATGGAGACTTTGGAGTATTCCCCCAAGCAGGGCGTCTTCATGGGCGTTCCTGTGGAAAAGGTGTTTCCGCGACACAGTACTTCTGTCAGGCTCTTTTCAAGAAACAACTTCATGCCGACGATGCTGAACAACCAGATTTATACCCAGGGATACTTCGACGAGATAAAGTTGTTTGCCGATTCGGTCGAGGCCTCGCAGGCGGTTGAAAACAGCTCTTTTGAGACTTTGGCAGATACTTATGCCTTGATGGATGCGCTTCGTGCTTCTGTAAAATAAACCCTGGCTTGGGGATGGGAGGAGATGGTGGCGTAGTTGAATGTCCTCTTTTCCCTGTTGCTTTTCTTCGTTCTGCAGACGGGCTTTTCCAACTCCGCGTTTTCCGATTCGTAACTCGCCTATTTAACAGTGTTAAACAGGGCTTTTTCGAGGCGTAAAACGCGGAGTTACGAGTGCTAACTCGCAGAGTTACGAATTGACCTCCGCAAGTGGTGTGATGAAATGTTAAACGGGAGTGTTCAACAAGGGCGGCATCATATATGACACCGCCCTTGCAATATGGTAGAAACAGGGTTTAGAAACCCGCCAATTCAATGACTTTGTCTACGGCTGCCTCCAGACCGTTGGTGTCCTTTCCTCCGGCAGTTGCGAAATGGGCTGCGCCTCCGCCTCCGCCTTTGATGAGTTTCGCAGCTTCCCGCACCAGATTTCCTGCGTTCAGTTTGTTGTTTTCAACCAAGTCCTTGCTGATCATGACCGTAATCAAAGGCTTGTCGTCATGTTTGCTACCCAATACGCAGAGGGTGCTTTCGGGAATGATGCTTTCTATCTGGAAGGCGATGTCCTTTATATAGGAGGCTGGAACATCCTTGAGGAGGACATGCTTCATGATACGCACACCGTCCGGGGTGAGGATGGACTTCTTGATAATCTCGTCACGCACCCTTGCCATGCTTTCTCTGGTGGATTCCTCTACCTGTTTGCGCAGCTGGGCGTTCTCCTCTATGCTTTTTCGGATGGCTTCGGTGATGTCCTTGTTCTGGAACAGCTTGCTGATATTGGTGAGAATATCCTGCATGTGATATACGCTTTCCTCGGCTTTTTCCCCGGTGATGGCTTCTATGCGGCGTATGCCTGCGGCGACACTGCCTTCACTGACGATGCGCAGCATCCCGATTCGTCCTGTGGATTGGGCATGACAGCCTCCGCAGAATTCCACGCTGTTGCCGAATTGGACAACACGCACCTTGTCACCGTATTTTTCCCCGAACAGAGCGATGGCACCCAGCTTCCTGGCTTCCTCAATAGGCACATCCCGGTGGTCCTGGAGAGGAATATCCTCCCTGATACGGCGATTGACAATGCGTTCCACTTGGCGCAGCTCCTCATCGGTCACTTTCTGGAAATGCGCGAAGTCGAAGCGCAGACTGTCGGCGGTTATGTAAGAGCCTTTCTGTTCCACATGAGACCCCAGCACTTCGCGGAGAGCCTGATCCAGAAGATGGGTGGCGGTATGGTTCGCCTCGCTTTTGCGGCGTTTTTCCACATCCACCTGGGCTGTCCATTCCGCTTCCGGGTGTTGGGGGAGTTTGGTGGAAAGATGTATGGGGAGGTTGTTCTCCCTCTTGACATCGAAGATTTCGATGGTTTCTTGGTCGTTGGACAATTTGCCCTGGTCTCCTGCCTGACCGCCCATTTCGGCATAGAACGGGGTGTGGTCAAGGACTATCTCGTAGAATACTTTCTTCTTTTGCTCCACTTTGCGGTAGCGCAGTATGTGACAGGGACATTCCGTCTCGTCCCAAGCGTGGGACTGGGTTTCCCCCTCCCTCAAAATCTGCCAGTCGCCCGTCTCTACGGCGGCGGCATTGCGGGCGCGGTTTCTCTGTTCCTGCATTTCCTTGTCGAATCCTTCCACATCGACGGACAGTCCATGCTCGTGACAGATGAGTTCGGTGAGGTCCAAAGGAAATCCGAACGTGTCAAACAGGGTGAACGCCTGCTTGCCGGACACTTGTCTCTCTCCCTTTTCCCTGGTCTCGGCAATGACATTGTCCAACAGATTTATGCCTGTGGACAAGGTGCGGAGGAAGGACTCCTCCTCCTCTCTGATGACATTGCTGATGAGCATCTTCTGGGCGGACAATTCGGGATATGCCGCTCCCATCTCGTTGATAAGGGTGGGGAGCAGTTTGTAGAGGAAGGGTTCTTGCAGATGAAGGAATGTATAGCCGTATCGTACAGCCCTGCGGAGAATTCTTCGGATGACATATCCTGCTTTGGCGTTGCTGGGCAACTGACCGTCGGCAATGGAGAAAGCGATGGCGCGGATGTGGTCTGCGATAACCCGCATGGCTATATCGGTTTCCTCTTTCTGACCATAAGTCATACCGCTCAGTTCCCCGATGGTTCTCAGCAGGGGCTGGAATATATCCGTGTCGTAATTGGATTGTTTCCCTTGCAGGACGCGCACAAGTCTCTCGAAGCCCATGCCGGTGTCGATAACCTTGTTGGGCAGCGGCTCAAGGCTGCCGTCAGCCTTGCGGTTGTATTGCATGAAGACGATATTCCATATCTCGATGACCTGGGGGTTGTCTTTATTGACCAGTTCCGCTCCGGGGACTTTCCTCTTCTCCTCTTCCGAGCGGGAGTCAATGTGGATCTCCGAACAGGGACCGCAAGGACCGGTATCTCCCATTTCCCAGAAATTGTCATGCTTGTTACCATTGATGATATGGTCTTTCGGAAAATATTGTTCCCAATAGCCGGCAGCCTCGTCGTCTCTCTCCAATCCCTCGTCTTTCGCACCTTCGAATACGGTTACGTAGAGGTCTTTCGGATTAATTTTCAGCGTGTCTACAAGATATTGGTACGCCCACTGGATGGCCTCTTTCTTGAAATAGTCGCCGAAGCTCCAGTTTCCCAGCATCTCGAACATGGTGTGATGGTAGGTATCGTGCCCCACCTCTTCCAGGTCGTTATGCTTTCCGCTGACACGGAGACATTTCTGCGAGTCGGTCGCTCTGCGGGATTTGGGTTCTCTGTTTCCCAGAATAATATCCTTGAACTGGTTCATTCCCGCATTTGTAAACATCAGCGTGGGGTCGTCTTTTATGACCATAGGAGCCGAGGGGACGACAAGGTGTTGGTGTGATTCGAAGAATCGGACAAACGATTCCCTTATTTCGTTAGCTGTCATAAACAATGATTTTCTTTCTTTTTTAGGAAAAATACGATACAAAGTTAGCTGTTTTTCTGTATATTTGCAACTATTATCAGGGGCTTGTGCCTTGGTTGAGACAAAAAGAGTTTGCTGTTGTAGGTTTTGAAAAGAGGAGGTTAGTGGTGCTGAATACAAATAAAGATTTGAAAATGTATTACTCCATCAGTGAGGTTGCCGAACAATTTGGTGTGGCGGAGTCCTTGCTGCGTTTCTGGGAGACGGAGTTTCCTCAATTGAAACCCCGCAAGGCATCACGCAATATACGGCAGTATACCAAGGAGGATGTGGAGACCGTGAGGCTGATTTACAATCTGGTGAAGGTGCGGGGACTGAAACTGGCTGCCGCACGCAAAGTCCTGAATAAAAACAAGGAGGGCGTGATGAAAGTGACGGAGGCGATAGACCGGTTGAAAGCCATGAGGGAGGAATTGGTGAAGTTCCGCAAATCCCTGTCTTTAGTGCTTCCGGACGAGGAAGAAAGCCGATAGTGTCCGGGCGGTCAATCTATTCTGTAAACCTTTTCAATCTTCTCGATCTTCTTCAGATCCTTGCAGATGTCATTAACTTCGGTGGTGTTGTGAACCATTACCGTGAGACTTGCCTCGAAAACTCCGTTTTTCCCCTCGATGTTCAGGGCGGTTACGCTGATATGTTCCTTGTTATAAAGGGTGTTGGCTATCTTCAGGAGAATCCCTTCCTCGTCAATTCCGATGATGGCAAGCCGTGCCTTGAACAGGGTGTTGTGCATATCCCATTGCACGGCAATGATTTTGTTGCCAAAATTGCTCTTTATCTTTGTTGCCACATCGCATTTCCTCTTATGGATAACCAGCTGCTGGCTGACATCGTCGATATATCCCAATGCGTCATCTGTGGGGATGGGGTTGCAGCATGAGGCTATCTTGCACTTGTGGATGTTCTGGTCGTCCAGAACCAGTGTCTTCTTGTGGTCGAGATTCTGGATGAAGTCGATATTGTTCTCCCTTTCCTGATTATCTTCTTTTGAACTTCTGAAAGGAAGAAAACGCTTCCATTTGGGGGCTTGTTTCCCCTTCAGGAAATTGGCGTCGCTGTCATTCAGTGTGATTTCTTTGGAACCGATGGCAAGCAGGAACTCGTCCCTGCTCCTGTAATGGCGGAACAAACGTAGCTTCTCAATGTTTGTACTGTTGAATTCCAGGTCTTTGCCCTCAAGGAATACCTGTAAAATCTTGTTTCCCTCGTGCTGCACCTCTCTGTCCTTTTTCCGCAGAAAAGCCTGAATCTTGCTCTTTGCCTTTGCCGTGGTAACGTAATCCAGCCATTCCCGCTTCACCTGTGGCTTGTTGGAGGTGAGAATTTCAACCTGGTCTCCGCCTTTCAGCTGATACATCAACGGCTCCAGCACGTGGTTTACTTTGGCTCCGATGCAGTGAGTTCCCAGCATGGTGTGTATGCTGAATGCGAAATCAAGGGCTGTGGCATCCGCGGGGAGTGATTTTGTGTCGCCTTTGGGAGTGAATACGATGATTTCCGTGGCGAACAGATTCAGCTTTATGGTGTCCAAGAGATCCAGCGTGTCGGGTTGCGGATCGTCGAGAATCTCTTTGATAGTATGCAGCCATTCGTCGATTTTCTCGTCCGTCTCGTCTGAAATCCTGTTTTTGTCCTTGTATTTCCAGTGTGCGGCCACTCCTCTCTCGTCTATCTCGTCCATTCTCTGGGAGCGGATCTGCACCTCCACCCAGTTTCCCATATTGCTCATCAGGGTAACATGAAGTCCCTGGTAACCGTTGGCTTTGGGGTGATTCACCCAATTGCGGGTTCTGTCGGGGTGGGGTTTGTATATTTGCAGGAGGGCGTTGTAAATGTTAAAGCACACCTCGTCCTCTTTTTTGTCTTTCGAGGGCATGAAAACAATGCGGATGGCAAGAATATCATAGATTTCCTCAAAGGATACTTTCTTGTCCTGCATCTTCCGCCAGATGGAGTAGGGACTTTTGATACGGGAACTGATCTCGTATGTCAGTTTCATCTTGTCCAATGTCTCCCGGATGGGCGGGGTGAAATTCCCGAAGATGGTGTCACGCTCCGTCTGGGTTGCCGCCAGTTTGTCCTCTATGAACTTGTATGCATCGGGGTGCTCATATTTGAAACTGAGGTCTTCCAGCTCTGTCTTTATCTTGTTAAGTCCCAGCCTGTCTGTCAATGGCGCATAAATATAGAGTGTCTCACCCGCAATCTTATACTGTTTGTTGGGGGGCATACTGCTGAGTGTGCGCATATTGTGCAGCCGGTCGGCAATCTTGATGAGGACAACTCTGATATCGTCGCTCATCGTGAGCAGCAGTTTTTTGAACGTTTCGGCTTGCAGGGAGGCTTTCTCACCGAAGATGCCTCCGGAGATTTTGGTCAGCCCCTCGACGATATTCGCCACCTTCTCTCCGAAAAGGTTGCGGATGTCCTCGTAGGTATAATCGGTATCTTCCTCGACATCATGAAGCAAGGCAGCGCAGATGGAGGTTGAACCCAAGCCTATTTCCTCGCAGGCTATTTGCGCAACGGCTATGGGATGCAGGATATACGGCTCACCGGACAGTCTCTTCACTCCTTTGTGGGCTTGTTTGGCAAATTGGAAAGCCCGCGTTATGATGTCGGTTTTTTTGCGATGGTTGGAAGCCAAATAGGTGTCTAACAATTTACGAAAGGCATCGTAAATCATTTTTTCTTCCAAATCCTCTTTTTTCTGTTCCTCCCGATTCATTGTATAGGTCTTTGTTGTAAAGGAATTACCGTACTCTGAGCTTGCGTCCCGCTCTGATGTTTGAACCCTTGATGCCGTTCAGTCTGCGTAATTTCTCTACGGTGGTGTTGTTTTTACGGGCAATTTCACCTAAAGTCTGTCCTGATTTCACTGTGACAGATTTCTTTCTGCTCCGACTGCTGTAACTTTTGCTCTTGCTTTTGCTGTGGCTCTTGTCGGAAGTATAGGAGGGAGAGGAGGTGAACTCTTTGACATCAATCTGGTCACTGGTCTTTTCCTGTCCGCTGATACCATAATTATATATGGAGTCCTGCAGTTCTATGAAATTGAGAGTCTGGTCTTGAGGAAGCCGCAGGGTGCATTTTGTCCTGTATCCCGGTATCAGTGTTGTCTGGTATTGGGGATTCAGGGCTTTTATCTCATTGATGTCGATATTGCATACAGCCGCAATCTGTTCCATCGTCACGTCCTTGCCGATAAGCAGCGTGTCGGTGGCGGTTGTGATTTTGGCTCTCATCGGTTGTATGTTGTGTTCCCCGTAATAGTTCATGATATAGTTGGCGGCAATGAAAGCGGGTACATACCCCCTTGTTTCTCTTGGGAGATATTGGTAGATTCTCCAGAAATCCTTTTCTCCTCCCGAGCGGTGTATGGCCTTGTTGATGTTATTAGGGCCGCAATTGTAGGCGGCGATAACCAGCGTCCAGTCGCCAAAGATGTCGTATAGGTCTTTCAAATAGCGTGCGGCGGCATAGGAAGCCTTGATAGGGTCGCACCTTTCGTCTATCAGACTGTTGATTTGCAAACCATAGCGCACAGCGGTTCGGGGCATGAATTGCCACAATCCCACCGCTCCTGCATGGCTTCGGGCGATTGAATGCGGATTCTATAATAGAAAGGTTTTTGAGTTCCACGGGAACATTGTAGCGCAGCAGAGCTTCCTCCATAATGGGAATGTAAAAATTGGCTGCTCCCAGAATGAAAGACACGGAATGGCGCAGACGGTTGGTGTATTGGTCTATGTATTTCTGCACGATGTCGTTGTATGTCATATCCATAACACACGGAATACGCTTGAGGCGGTCTTCGTAAACGGCTTTTTCAAAATAGGGATTGATGTTTGCCAATTGGGTGGTGGTGTCCAACAGGAAGTACTGTTGCGCATTCCAAGCCCGCAAGAGGGAGTCGGTATTCTCCAGCATTCCTTCAGGAAGCTCCTGCATGAAATCCTGTTGCTGGTTGTCCTCCTGGGCATTGATGGAAAATGGCAGAAATAAGAATGTAAAAGCGAAGATGATAATTTTTCTCATGGGTTAAAATGTCAAACTGCATTGTATGCCGATAGCATTGGAGCGGCGGAGATTATATGCGTTCTCTTGTTGTATAATTGTTGGTTCAACTTTCATGGACAAATCTGGCGTAATATCAAAGGTGGAAAGCTGGGCATCCACATACGCGTCAATGACGGAGAGAAGATATACGCCGACGAAGGCAAAGATACTGAGGTCTCTGTTCTTTCGGTAGAAGTCTTTCTTGTGCTTGAAGATGTTCTTGAACTGCTCCTCTTTCCCGGTTATGTCATAGCCATAGGGCAACATGTTCATGTAACTCTTGGTGTTTGGATCGTCATCCATGATGTCTATGTATGCTTGTGAGTAGTCTTTGTACATCTGCTGATTCCAAAGAAGGGCGTAAGTACAGCCTACGAATCCTCCATAGATGATGGGGAGTTTCCAGAACTTGCGGTTGTATATTTGTCCTGCTCCGGGAATGACCAGGGAAAGCCACAAGGCTCTCTTCGGGTCGGGAATCTTTTTCCTCAGTTTTATAGGAGGTGTGGTTTTTGCCAAGGAGTCTGAAAGACTTTGGATGGCAGCAATAGTGTCACTCATTGACAACGACGAGTCAGGCAAGGCTCGTATGGGAGAAACGGAATCGGCAACTGCCAACGGCAGGGTCTCCTCTTTCTTGGAAAAAATGGCTGTGCTGTCTTTCTTCTGCGGGGAGAGCGTGAGGACTGCTTCCTTTTTTTGGGCAATGACTGTACAGGGGACAAGTAAGAAGCCTCCCGTGATGAGTAATCCAAATAAGTGAAGCACCTTGCTGTATGCCATTATCGCTCTTTCATTCGGTCGAATAGAGATATTATTCTTTCCAGATCTGCTTCCGAGTTGAACGGAATGGTAATGCGTCCCTTTCCGTTTGGGGCGTATGTCATCTGTACTTTGGTTTGAAAGAATTGGGAAAGATGGTCTTTCAATATTTCATATTCTTCAGGCAGTTTGCCCTTGTTGCTGATACTCTTTTTTCCGCTTTTTACAGTCGTTCCGCTGTTGAGGTCCTTGACCATCTCCTCTATCTTGTGGACGGAGTAGTTTTTGTCTTGAATCTCATTGAAGAGTTTCACCTGAAGTGCGGGGTTGCTGAGACCGGCAAGGGCTCTTGCGTGTCCCTGGTCGATGTCCCCTTTGCGCAGAGAAAGCTGTATCTGGGCGGGCAGTTTGAGCAGTCGGAGGTAATTGGTCACCGTGGCACGTTTCTTTCCTACCTTCTGGGCAACCTGCTCCTGGGTGAGATGTGCCCTGTCGATGAGGTTGTTGTATGCCAAAGCGATTTCTATGGGGTTGAGATCCTCTCTTTGGATGTTCTCAATAAGAGCCATTTCCATCACATCCTCGTCAGTGACCTTTTTGATATAGGCGGGAATTGTGTTCAGTCCTGCTTTTTGGGCAGCATGCCATCTGCGTTCTCCTGCGATGATTTCATAAGTTCCGTTCTCTTTTTGTCTCAGAGTGATAGGCTGTATGATGCCTATTGACTTGATGGATTCCGCCAATTCTTCCAACGCCTCCTCGTCCATTTCCTTACGGGGCTGGTCGGGGTTGGGAAATATCTTGCTGAGTTCTATCTCCGAAATGGAGGAAGAGCCTTTGGTTTCTACTTCGTCTGTGGGGATGAGAGCGTCCAGTCCACGTCCCAAAGCCGGGAATTTCTTGCGTGCTGTCATATCAAGTAGATGTTTGATTAAGCGTTTTTCTTGATGATTTCTTTCGCCAATGCCAGATAGTTCAAAGAACCTTTGGATTCGGAGTCATACAGAATGACCGGCATTCCATGGCTGGGGGCTTCGCTGAGTTTGACATTCCGCTGAATAACCGTCTTGAATACCAGTTCCTGGAAATGGCGTTTCACCTCGTCGTATATCTGGTTGGCAAGACGAAGACGACCGTCGTACATGGTCAGAAGGAAGCCCTCTATCTGTAGTTCCGGATTTAGCTTCTTCTTAATCATGCGAATGGTATTCAGCAG
>CAVEJA010000105.1:0-2582 GCA_963615745.1 Duodenibacillus sp. | reverse complement strand
GGCGTGGACTCTTCGGTATGTGCGGTTCTGTTGAACAAGGCTATTGGAAAGAATCTCACATGTATCTTTGTAGATCATGGAATGTTGCGCAAAAACGAGTTCCGTGATGTGATGCATGATTACGAATGTCTGGGATTGAATGTAATAGGTGTTGATGCCAGTGATAAGTTCTTCGCAGATTTGGCTGGTGTTTCCGATCCTGAGCAGAAACGCAAGATAATTGGCAGGGACTTTGTGGAGGTATTCAATGCCGAAGCCAAGAAGATTGTCAATGCCAGATGGCTTGCCCAGGGAACAATCTACCCGGACCGCATTGAGAGTTTGAATATAACGGGAAAGGTAATCAAGAGCCATCATAACGTGGGAGGGCTTCCCCGGGATATGCATCTCCAGTTGTGTGAGCCTTTGAAATGGCTTTTCAAGGACGAGGTACGCAGAGTAGGTCGTCAGTTGGATATGCCTGAACACCTGATAACCCGCCATCCCTTCCCAGGTCCTGGTCTGGCGGTGCGCATCTTAGGGGATATCACACCAGAGAAAGTACGCATTCTTCAAGATGCGGACGATATATATATAAATGGTCTGAGGAACTACAAGGTGAGACTATCCGGGGAAGAGGCTCGCAAAGTTCTGGCAGCAGGAATCCCCGCACACATGAATAACGAGGAGATAGAGGTGTCTCTGTATGACCAAATCTGGCAGGCAGGAACGATACTGCTCAGTAATGTAAGAAGTGTGGGCGTGATGGGGGATGAGCGGACATACGAACATCCTGTGGCACTTCGGGCAGTTACAAGTACTGATGCCATGACTGCCGATTGGGCACACCTCCCGTATGATTTTATGGCAAAGGTAAGCAATGATATTATCAACAAAGTCAAGGGGGTTAATCGCGTATGCTATGATATTTCCTCCAAGCCACCTTCAACCATAGAGTGGGAGTAAGCCGTTGGCTTGTTCCTAAAGATGTTGATGGAGAGACGGAAAAAATCTCCATCAACATCTTTCTTGTATAAGGTTACTTCGTGTATGAGGCGGAATAAAGAACTGAAAATAGAACACAAAATAGCATCTTATGATACGGTTAGAACCTGAAAAAGGAATTCCGGGCAGGATATTGCTGATGATGTCTGTGGTAAGCGGCTTGATGGTTGCCAATCTGTATTACAGCCAGCCGCTGCTGGAAGAGATGAAAGCGGCATTAAAGGCGAATGAAATAGAGGCGAATTTCATTACGGTTATAACACAAATCGGTTATGCTTCCGGGTTGTTGTTCGTTGTTCCGACGGCTGATATGTTCTCTCGCCGCAAGATAGTCATGTCCTGTATGTTTTTTGCCATAGCCATGTCCACCATAATATTTTTCACTACGGATATTCATGTGGTTTGGACAGCCTCTTTCGTGTTGGGATTATGTTCGGTAGTTCCTCAGATCTTTATTCCTGTTGCCGGTGTATTCTCTCTTCCTGAGAACAAATCACGCAATATGGGATTTGTCCTGTCAGGACTGCTGGCGGGAATACTCGCAGCCCGTGTCGTCAGCGGGTATCTGGGAGGCTGGCTTGGGTGGCGTACGGTGTATGTAGTCGCGTCTGTGATCATGATGGCGGCTCTGTTGGTGACATTGAAGATGCTTCCGCAAATGGAATCTTCCTTTAGAGGAAGTTATGTGTCCCTGATGAAGACAGTGAAAGACATCTATTGCTCCCATCCACGTATACGCCTGTATTCCTTACGTGCGGCTTTTAGTTTTGGAAGTATGCTGGCGATATGGTCCTGTATGGCTTTTCATCTGGCGGAAGCCCCCTTTTACGCCAACAGTGGGAAAGTGGGTATGCTGGGACTTTGCGGAATGGCTGGGGCTGTTGCGGCTAGTGGGATAGGAAAATATGTGCCTCGCTTTGGTATTTCCAAGATTTCAAATCTCGGAACTCTCTTTCAATTCATTGCATGGGGCATAGCCTTTCTTGCAGGAGACAGCTATTTGGGAATGATACTGGCAATCATTTTGGTTGATATAGGTGCTCAGTGCCATCAACTGAGCAATCAGTGTGGGTGTTTGGCGGAAGTTCCGGATGCTACCAACCGTGCCAACACCATATTTATGACATCTCTTTTCCTCGGAGGAAGTCTGGGGACATTTTGTGCGGGGGTGATGTGGTGCCATTTGGGATGGACGGGTGTCTGCATCGTGGGAGTGGCTTTTGCCTGTATGTCTCTTATTGTTTCCAGTATGGAGAGAAAAGTCCTGTAATTCCTTTTTGTGCTGCCTCCGTTTCTTCGGTTTAATTTGTGGTGCGGTGGCTTAGGAGGAATAACTCTGTGGTTTAGGGGTCGTAACTCTGCGATTTACGCCTCCTAACTCCGCGGTTTAACAGTGTTAAATAGGGCTTTTTCAGGTCCTAACTCCGCGAGTTACGATCCCTAAACCGCAGAGTTGTGAATCGGCTTTATCTGTGATGGATTTGTGAGTGTCTTGGAAGCCTATATACAATTATTGCTGTCCGCTAAAACTTTTAGGCATATAGGTCAAATTGCGTGGTGGAATAGCCCGCCAAGCCTTATGCGCACTAGCCTTGCGA
>CAVEJA010000104.1:0-5723 GCA_963615745.1 Duodenibacillus sp. | reverse complement strand
CTGTATGTGTATCACCCTGTGACAGGCGATAGGATGTTGGACTATAAACAGCTGAATTATCGCTATGAAACCTATGATTATGCCAAGGCGGCGATGCGGAAATACCGCCTGAATCCCAAGGAAAGGGACTTGAATTCAGACCGTGTTGCCAATCCCGACGAGGTGGTGATGATTTCCAAAGATACCGCTTACATCGACGAGGACGGCAATATCGTCCGCCAGACGATTACCCGCCCGCTTTCCAGTTATTATGATTTCGTGAATACATATATAGTAAATGTATATCCCGATACCACTTGCTGGATTAACGATTTCCCCAATGCGAACAATGAAAAGTACATGCGCTTGTATTTCACCAGTGCCGATTATAACGATTATCCTGTTGTCGGGGTTACTTGGGAGCAGGCAACGGCTTTCTGTAACTGGCGCACGGACTATCTGCTCCGCGGTTTGAGAGGGGAGGCGCGCCAGATGCAGTGCTATCGTCTTCCCACGGAGGTGGAATGGGAGTTCGCTGCCAGAGGTAAGGAGGGGAATCCTTTCCCGTGGTCGGACATTGTCGCAAAGAATAGCAAAGGGTGTTATTATGCGAATTTCAAGCCTGACAAGGGCAATTATACGGATGATGGCAACTTGATAACCTCCAAGGTAGGTATCTATGGGGCTAACTCCAATGGCTTGTATGACATGGCGGGCAATGTGGCGGAGTGGACAAGCACCGTATATACGCAGGCGGGAGTGAAAAGCATGAGCGACATGAATCCCCAGTTGTCCTATAACGCTGCGGTAGAAGACCCGTACCGGCTCAAGCGCAAGGTGGTAAAGGGAGGCTCGTGGAAAGATCCTCTGTCGCTCATTCGCTCCGCATGGAGGACTTACGAGTACCAGAACCAGCCGAGAAGCTATATCGGATTCCGTTGTGTACGGTCTACCGCATCCTCACAAAGCAAGACTAATAAGTAATAGAATAAAGATTTGCAAGTTATGAAATCATCCAAGATAAATTTAGTAGGGCGTTTGCAGAACTGGATGGACAGTATTTCCGGCCAGACTTTCCTGAACTACGCATATAGCTGGGGGGCATCCATCGTCATCCTTGGCGCATTGTTCAAACTGACACACATGCCTTTGGCAAACCTGATGCTCTATATAGGAATGGGAACAGAGGTGCTGGTGTTCTTCATTTCCGCTTTTGACCGTCCTTTCGATGTGAAGGAAATGGAGAAAGAGGAGACCCCTTGTGCTTCTGAGGAGGAAGAGATGGAAGAGGAAAGCCAGTCTCCTGTCCCAACTGTTCCTGCCGGCAATGTTGAAGCCGGGACGGGAAGTCCTGTTATAGGGAATGAATGGATGGCACATCCGGCAGATCCTTCTGTCAATCCTGAAATGGAGGAGGCTTCCCGGCAGTATGTGGAGAAGCTGAGGCTGCTGACAGAGACCTTGGACAAGGTGGAGAAGCAGAGCGCGCGCCTGACTACGGAGAGCGAGGAGATGACCAACCTGAACAGAACGCTCACAGGGATAAATACAGTTTATGAGTTGCAGTTGAAAGGTGTGAGCCAGCAGATAGGCTCTATCGAGCAGATTAATGAGCAGACCCGCCTTATGGCAAAACAGATAGAGGACTTGAACGCCATATATGCGCGTATGATAAAGGCCCTTACTGTGAACATGAGGAATGCTGCGGGGCAGGCAGACCTGTAAAAGGAAAGAGAGAGTATGGCAGAAAATCCAAACAATATTCAGGAAAAGGCATCTCCGCAATCCGTGTTGTCGAAGAAACGCCGTGTTTCCCCACGCCAGAAGATGATAAATCTGATGTACGTGGTGTTGATGGCGATGCTGGCGTTGAATGTCTCGCCCGATGTCCTGAATGGTTTCAGTCTGGTAGAGCGCAGCTTGAACAAATCTACGGAGAATTCCACCAAGCAGAACGAGGCTTTATATAGTGGTTTTGACGAGCAGATGAGAACCAATCCCGCCAAAGTCAGGGAATGGTATGACAAGGCGGTTGCGGTAAGACGGATGTCCGATTCCCTGTTCAATTTCGCCCAGGACTTGAAGATAGCCATTGTAAAGGAGGCTGACGGGAGCGATGGGGACATTGACAACATCAATAACAAAGAGGACTTGGAGGCGGCTTCCCAAGTGATGCTGGCTCCTGGTCGTGGCAAGGGAAAGCAGTTGTACAATCAAATCGTGGATTACCGCAAACGAATACTTCAATATGTGGACGATCCGGCGCAGAGAAACATCATCAGCAGTAATTTCAGCACCGAGATACCTCGGAAAAACAGGGCGATGGGGAAGAACTGGATAGAGTATATGTTTGAAAGCACCCCTGTTGCTGCGGCTACCGTGCTTTTGACCAAGTTGCAGAACGATGTCCGCTATGCGGAGGGCGAGGTGTTGCATACGCTTGCACGGAATGTGGACTTGAAGGATGTGCGGGTAAACCAGTTGAATGCCTATGTTGTCCCCAATGCCCAGACGATAGTTCAGGGAGGAAAATTCAGCGCGCGCATCATTATGGCGGCAATAGATACCACGCAGCAGCCTGTGATATATGTGGGAAATCGTCAGATTTCCTTGAAGAACGGCTTGTATGAGATGGTGTGCGGTCGTACCGGCGACTTCTCCTTAGAGGGTCACATAGAGATGACGGACGCTTCGGGAAGTGTGGTTCGCAGGAATTTCCAGCAGAAATATTCTGTTGTCGCCCCTTCCGCCACGGTTTCGGCAGACTTGATGAATGTTCTTTATGCAGGATACAACAATCCGGTCAGTATTTCCGTGCCGGGCGTTCCTTCCAATAAGATGATAGCGACCATGACAGGAGGGACTTTGCAGCCGGTAGGTCCGGGTAAATATATTGCAAGACCCGCTTCGGTAGGAGCAAAGGCGGAGATAACGGTCAGCTCGCGGACGGAGAACGGGATGCAGAAGATGGGCGTGTATTCCTTCCGGGTGAGGAAACTGCCCGACCCCACGGCATATATCGCCTATAAGGACGAGAAGAACAATTCCACAAAATATCTCGGAGGAAAGGGTTTCTCCAAGTCAGACTTGCTGGCGACCCAGGGAATAGGGGCTGCTATTGACGATGGATTGCTTGACATTGAGTTCAAGGTGACGGGTTTTGAGACGGTGTTCTTTGACAATATGGGAAATGCCATACCGGAGGTGGCGACTGGAGACAAGTTTACCGCCCGTCAGAAAGAGATATTCCGGAAGTTAAGCCGTGGCCGTCGCTTCTATATCACCAGAGTGAACGCCGTTGGACCTGACGGTACTACCCGTGTGTTGCCACAGGCTTTGGAAGTAATTGTGAGATAAGTATAATATTAGAGGATACAAAATAAGATGAGACGCACATTTTTTATAGCCCTGTTTTGCTTTATCCTGGGAGAAAGTGTTGCCCAGCCGCCTGCCCGCATCCGTGAGGCGGAGGCTAAGAAATCCGCTGCGGTGCAGACGAATGTGGTGGGAAAAGCAGGTGTTTCCCAACGGGCGGAGCTGGAATTTCCCTCTGCTGCGGAAATGCCGGAGGATGTTTCATGGAGAAGGGATATATACAGGGTTCTGGATTTGACAAAAGACAGGAATGCCGCATTGTATTATCCCGAAGAGCCGCAGGGGGATCGTGTGAATCTGTTCACTTATCTGTTCAAACTGATGATGAGGAAGCAGATAAATGTGTATAATTATACGATTGACGGCAAGGAGGACTTCGGTTCTTCAAACGTGGTTGTCCCCAAGAATTTCTTGGAGAGAAACCATATCCGGTTTGAGGAGAGGGCGGGAAAGTTCCGCATAGAGGACAGCGATATTCCGAGTGCGGAGGTTACAGCCTATTATATTAAGGAGAGCACCTATTTCGACCAGCGCACGGCTACTTTCCATACGCGGGTTGTGGCGTTGTGTCCTGTAAGAAAGGAAATGGACGAGTTCGGGGCTGCCCCCGTCAATACACCGCTTTTCTGGGTGAAATATGCGGATGTCGCCTCTCTGTTGTCCAAGTTGTCCTTGAATGGCAGCAACTACAACAACGCCTCCATCATCTCTGCGGATGATTATTTCACCACCAATCAGTACGAGGGAAAAATTTACAAGACGAACAATCTCCAGGGGAAAGTCCTTGCCAATTACTGCAAGAGCGATTCTGATATGGTGAAAGAGCAGAAACGGATAGAGACGGAACTGACGACATTCGAGGATCATGTGTGGGGCAAGGACTCTGCTATGATCAAGAAAATGGAGCAGGAACAGGCTCTGAAAGACTCTTTGACGGGAGTGCAGTCCTCCGTAAGGAAGAGTGCGAAAAAGGAGAAAGCAAGTTCTTCTTCCGTTCAGAAGAGCAAGAAAAGCGAGGTTTCCAATAGTTCCCGAAGCCAGACAAAAAGGCAGAAGTCGTCAGCTACTTATAGCGTACGGAGGCAGAGGCACT
Source organism: Duodenibacillus sp. (assembly GCA_963615745.1). Lineage (GTDB taxonomy): Bacteria > Bacteroidota > Bacteroidia > Bacteroidales > Bacteroidaceae > UBA6382. The sequence continues at coordinate 1,276 of CAVEJA010000104.1, read as the reverse complement.
GACAAAGCCTGTTCCCGCCCGCTCTTGTCTTCGAACGGCGGCAATATAGACAAAAACAAAAAGAGGGGAAACTCATTGTATCATGAAATCTTTCCCCTCTTTTTGTTGTTCCACACCGACTCGAACGATGACTGAGAGTACCAAAAACTCTAGTGCTAACCATTACACCATGGAACAATCGTGCCGCAAAATTACTATATTCTTTTGAATTGTGCAAATAAAAGCACCCTTTTAAAGGCGGCTATTTGGCGATAATGAGGAAGTAGTTCTTCTTCCCCCGCTGTACAATCAGGTATTTCCCGTCCACGAGGTCGCTCTCCTCAATCGCCTTTTCCGCATCGGCGATTTTCTCCTTGTTGATGCTTACGCCTCCGCCTTTCACCATCTTCTTCATCTCGCCTTTGCTGGGGAAGCAGGGAGCGTCCTCTGTAAGGAGATTGACGGCTTTCGCACCGATGACTTTCCCTTTTTCCATCTCGAAATGGGGCACTCCCTCAAATAAGCTCAGCAGCGTGTCCTCGTTAAGCTTGACCAGATTCTCCTTGGTGGCTTTCCCGAAGAGGATGGCGGAGGCATCCACGGCGTTGTTGTACTCTTCTTCGCCATGTACCATGATGGTTACTTCCTTTCCGAGCCGCTTCTGGAGGATTCTCTGTCCGGGGTCTTCTTTGTGTTGTGCGATGAGAGCGTCTATCTCGGTCTTCTCCAGAGAGGTGAAAATCTTGATGTATTTCTCCGCCTCCTCGTCGCTGACATTGAGCCAGAACTGGTAGAAGGAATACGGAGTGGTGCGTTTCGGGTCAAGCCATACGTTCCCGCTCTCTGTTTTTCCGAATTTCTTGCCGTCGGCTTTTGTAATCAGCGGGCAGGTGAGGGCGAATGCCTCGTTCTCGTTTCCCAAGGTACGGCGGATAAGTTCCGTTCCCGTGGTGATATTTCCCCATTGGTCGTTTCCTCCGAGCTGCATCTTGCATCCGTAGTGCTGGTACAGATAGAGGAAGTCATACCCTTGCAGGAGCTGGTAGGTGAATTCGGTGAAGGAAAGTCCGTCTCTCGCCTCTCCGTTCAGGCGTTTCTGTACGCTGTCCTTCGCCATCATGTAGTTCACGGTGATGTGTTTTCCTACCTCGCGGGCGAAATCCAGGAAGGAGAAGTCTTTCATCCAGTCGTAGTTGTTCACCATTTCGGCGCGGTTGGGCTTGTCTGTTTCAAAGTCCAGGAACTTTGCCACTTGCTTCTTGATGCACTCCTGGTTATGGTAGAGGGTGTCCGCATC
>CAVEJA010000103.1:0-2648 GCA_963615745.1 Duodenibacillus sp. | reverse complement strand
GCGCAAAACATCACATTTATGCACCGTTATCCCGCAAGGTGTGCATATCATGCCGCCACATACAAATTATTATTCTTGGGTTTATAATGGGCATTATGTTTAATAAGAATGATGACACGGTCGGATGAAGATGTTATTTTGGGGATTGGGTACTACTCCATTGCTGTTTGGGAAAAACGGAGTTGGGATAAAAAGTAGTGAAATCCGGGAGATATGTAAGAAAAAAATGGCAATTTTGTATATTGTTTTATTCTTGATAGCTCGTGAAATACTTGATTTCTTTGTTTTCCTTTTGCCTTTCCGTGTTTCCTGTCTTTTCTTCTGGATGCGGATTTCCCAGTTTTGAGACTTGCTCTTCAGGCGGATATGATTCTACCGTACTAAGAGAAAACAGCGGATTGGAAAACACGTATGTGTCAGAAACGGCAATGAAGACACCCTCACGCCTTTCTTATGGCGCATCTATGGGAGGCGCATATCATTTCAACCGGCATAAAGACGGAACGGATTTGGTAAAGACGCACGGCGTGGGCTATTATTCGGCTTATATTAATTACCAATCTTTGGGGAGCGACAGCAGTGTTTACGACATGGCTTTCGGACTTCCCTCCTTGGAATTCGGGTTTATGCTGGGGCGTTTTCGCAGTGTCTCGATGCAAGGAAGCAAGTCTGATGTAAACTACCGGTCTCATTTGGGCAATCAATATACCTTATATTATGCCTTTCGCCGCGATATGCTGGCAGGCAACCGTCTTTCTATGGGATATGCCTTGGAAAATGGTATTGGGATTACCTCAAGACATTACAATAAATATAATAATGTAGACAATCTGTTTGTCGGCTCTGATTTCTCCGTGTACTTTGGTGCGGGGCTTTATGGGAAGTATAGGATTTCCCCCCATTGGGAGACGATTTTGGAGTTGGGGTTCAAACACTATTCCAACAGCGGGTTGGATCGTCCTAACTTGGGCAGCAATACTCTTGGATTGCAAGCGAAAATAAACTACCATCCCTCTCCTATCCTGTCTGATTCAAAGAGATTGCGTTATCATTTTCCCACGGTGAAAACGGATTTTTATCTGGATTGCTCTGCCGGATGGGAGGGAAAGTCCTTGCAGGAGGAGTGGAATTACAATCAGAGCCTTCCCGCAGATGACGATGATTTCCGTACTGCCCATTATGGCATACGCACCCAGTGGAATGTTTCTTTGGCAGGGATGTTCCGCTATCATCTGAAATACGCCTCTGGAATAGGGCTGGATTATTCTTACGCCACCTATACTGACAAAATACAACGTACTCTTGACGGTACAAACATACACGGTCATCATCCTTGTCCCCACGTTTTAGGAGTGTCCCTTCGCCACGAGGTCTTCTACAAACAAATGTCTATGGCGGTTAGTCTTGGGGCCTACCCATACCGTCACATGGGTATAGTCAATAAGCATCTCATTTATGAGACGGTCGGACTCCGCTATTATCCTAAGCAATGGGATGGATTTTATCTTAGTTATAATGTGAAGGCTCATGGTATGCGTGCTGACGGAATGCAGTTGAACTTGGGTTATTGTATATTGCAACGGAAAAATCTGTATTGAGTTTCCTTGCTAAAGATTCATTGCTTGTGACAGTTCAAACTATTTTAATACTTGTTCTTTTCTGTACGGGGGCCAGTTTCGTGCAGCGGGTGACGGGTTTCGGATTCGGTGTGTTCATCATGACGATACTCCCCTACCTCATGCCCAGCTACGGAGAGGCTACGGCGTTGTCCGGTTTGCTGGCTTTGATGCAGTCTTTGGTCGTTTTCATGAAGATGAGGAACTACCTGGTATGGCGCAAGCTCGTTCCTATCCTTGTTACTTTCGTGCTTGTTTCCTTTGTTGCAGTGAAATGCGTCTCCCTGGTCGATGACAGAATCCTGAAAAAGGTTCTGGGAGGCGTTCTTATTTTTGCCAGTTTTTATTTCCTTTGCGTCAGTGAGAGGATTCATTTCCGCCCTACTCTACCCGTACAGGTCGGTCTGGGGTCTTTGTCAGGGGTAATGGGAGGCTTGTTTGCCATGCAGGGGCCTCCTGCGGTTCTGTACTTTTTTTCTGCGGCAAAGGATAAAAACGAGTATATCGCACTGACGCAGGCTTATTTCCTTATGGGGAATGTAATGATGACCCTGTTCCGGGCGGGAGAAGGCTTCCTTACGGTGGATGTGGGCAAGGCGTGGTGCGTGGCTCTGCTGGCGGTTTTCCTGGGAGAAAGGCTTGGTGCGGTTGTCTTCAACAGGATTTCTGTTGTTTTGCTGCATAAGCTCAGCTATGCCTATATGGCTGTCTGTGGAGTAATCGCCTTGGTCGGCTGATACGCTATACCTTATTTTATTGTTATGGTACGCCCTGTCTTGACGGTTGCTTTGTACGCAGTCTTGCCGCCTTTGATGATCTTTACCTGCAGACGGTTGCCCTTTATGCGCCTCACCTCTATGTCCATGGGCGTGTCCGTGCAGGCACATACGTTCTTGAACGAGTAGTAGTTCCAGTCGCTGGGCATCTGTGGTGTGAGTTCAAAGGAGCGGAATCCCGTGGCACGGAAGCCCAGCAGACCCTCCGTAAAGATACGGCAGTAAAGGGCGTTCTCGGTGCTGAGGTGTCTCTGAC
>CAVEJA010000102.1:0-6888 GCA_963615745.1 Duodenibacillus sp. | reverse complement strand
ATCCTGCACAGTCCTTTGTCTGAATTTGAGAAAAGGACAGACACCTATTTGGAAGCGTTCGCTGACGCAAAAATCTTTCTCTGTTCCGACGAGAAGAGGGTAAAGGATTTCTTCCGGCAAAGATATGGAGAGCGTCTGCTGACCCGTCAGGCGGTTCTTTCCAGAAACTCTCTGAAAGGTATGCAGGATGCGGTAGCCGACCTATGGTGTCTGTCACGCACCCATACCGTCATCGGAAGCTATTATTCCTCCTTCTCGGACACCGCCACGGAAATCGGAGGACAGCCTTTGGAAATCATCAAAATATAAAAACACTATGAACAGAAAATACGTATTCGCCACAAACAACGCCCATAAGCTCCGTGAAATCAAAGCCATGCTCCCCCAGAGCATTGAAATCCTCAGTCTGGAGGAAATCAACTGCCATGTCGAAATCCCTGAGACCGCCGACACTTTGGAGGGTAACGCTCGGATAAAGGCTCGTTATGTGTACGAACATTACGGATTGGATTGTTTCGCAGACGACACCGGGCTTGAGGTAGAGGCTCTGAATGGTGCTCCGGGCGTTCATACGGCACGCTATGCCGGAGACAACCACGACACGGAGGCGAATATCGACAAGTTATTGGCGGAACTGAACGGCGAGACAAACAGGAAAGCAAAGTTCCGCACGGTAATAGCCTTGATTGAAAAGGGAGAGGAGCATCTCTTCGAGGGCGTTTTGGAGGGAGAGATTGCGGAAAAGCGATGCGGAGACAACGGGTTCGGCTACGACCCTGTGTTCATTCCCCAAGGGACGGGAAAGACATTCGCCGAGCTCGGTCCGGACACGAAGAACAAAATCAGTCACCGGGCATTGGCTGTAGCCAAATTGGTGGATTTTATCAGCAAGGAATAAATATATGAGAAAGTCTGTTTTGGGATTCGTCTGCGGCTTGTTGGCGTTCCCCTTATGGGGGGCTGGCAATTGGACTGCCTATATGTCCTACTCCGATGTCACAAAAAACACCGTCGTAGAAAACAAGGTTTACGCCCTTGCTTCGGGAAGTCTGTTTTTCTATGACCCCGAAAACCATAAAGCGCACCTCTTGGACAAGACCACAGGGCTGAGCGATACGGACATCTCTTTCTTCCTTTACAACAAGGAACTGGAATCATTCCTGCTGATATATTCCAATTTCAACATCGACATACTGGGAACAGACAACCATATCACTAATCTTCCACAGTACAAGAACAGCAGTCTTCAGGACAAGACCATCAACCATGTCTCCATCGTTGGGAAAGAGGCGTTCCTTTCCACCAGCTTTGGGGTCGTCGTCATCAACATGGAGCGGGGAGAAATCGCCAACACCTATGACTTGGGAAAGGCGGTCGCCTCCTCCACCGCCACGGAAAAAAGTATTTATGCGGTGACAGGGCAAGGGGTTTACGAGGGAAACAGGGAAAAGAACCTGCTGGACAAGAGCAACTGGACGCTGCTTACAACGCATATTCCCCCTATTCTGTTGTCCTTCAACAGCGATTTGTACGCCTTGGAAAGCGACGGACTGTATTCTTTCGACGAGTCCGACGGAAACTTACAGCTGGTGAAAGCCGGACAATTCTCTTATGTCAATTCCGAATCGGATGTCCTGTTGCTGGGAAATGCCAGCGGAATCACGACACTTTCCCCCGACGGCACGGTCAAAGAATGGTCTCTCGCCAACGATTTCTCATGGACAAGCTATGACGGCAACGCTTTCTGGGCAAGCAGAGGAGGACAGGGCCTCCAGCAACTGGCGGTTGAAGGAGAGAAGCTGTCCCTCCTCGAATCCCCCGTCAGCATAAACAGCCCTGTCCGCAATTACTGTTACTTCCTCAGATACACTCCTTCTTACAGGCTCTTGGTGGGAGGAGGAAGTCACAACTATGTCGATAAACACTACCCTGGTACTGTGATGACATTCGACACTGACGGCTGGACGAATTTCTCCGAGGACAGCGTGACTTCCGTTGTGCCTATCGGATTCTACAATGTCACCGCTGTGGCGGAAGATCCGCAGGACAACACCCATCATTTCGTCTCCGCAGCCTGTGGAGGACTGTTTGAATACCGTAACGGGAAGTTCGTTCATTTGTACGACAGCGAAAACAGCCCCATCTCATCCATCCTCCCCAACGACCAGTTCTGGAAATACTATACCCGCACTTCGGGCATCAACTACGACTCCCAAGGCAATCTCTGGATCATGAACAACGAGGTGGACACGATTATCCGCATCCTGAAGCCCGACGGCTCTTGGGACAAATACTACGTTCCCGAACTGGCAGGCTACCCCACTTTCGACAAAATCTACTTCGATTCCAGAGGATGGGTATGGATAACCCACCGCCGAAAGACCTCTTCCCACGAAGCGGGCATACTATGTATTGATACGAATGGTACGCTGGACGACAAAAGTGATGACAGAATCCGTTTCCAGTACAACTTCGACGGGAATGACGACATCAACCAAGTCTATGATGTCGCCGAAGACAGGGACGGTATTCTGTGGATAGCCACCAGCCAGGGACCTTTCATCCTGCGTTATCCCGACACCTTTTTCTCGTCCGGGACTTCTTTCGGGAGGATTGTTGTTCCTCGAAACGACGGAACCAACTTGGGAGACTACCTCTTGGGCGGCATCTCCGTCACGGATATAGAAATCGACGGGGGAAACAGGAAATGGTTCGCCACAAGCGACAATGGGGTTTATCTGGTCAGTGCGGACGGATTGACCGTTATCCACCATTTCACGAAGGAGAACTCGCCGCTTCTTTCCAATACGGTGTATTCCATTGCGGTGAACGGAAAGACAGGAGAGGTCATGTTCGGAACAGATGCGGGGCTTGTTTCCTACCGTTCCGATGCCACCACACCCGAAGAAACCATCAACAGCAACAACCTGAAAGCCTATCCCAACCCTGTTCGTCCGGGGTATCAGGGGAAGGTCACCGTAAACGGATTCAGCTATAACAGCGATGTCAAAGTTACTTCCGTGGGCGGACAACTTGTTTACAAAGGAACTTCCGTAGGTGGAACTTTTACTTGGAATTGCCGTACCAATACGGGAAAACGTGTGCCTCCCGGGGTTTACTATATCATTGGCTCGGACGAGAACGGGAAAAAAGGAGCTTCCATAAAGGTTCTCGTCATGTAACGACCCCGCATTTCCACCATAATAATATACGGAAAGGCTTTTCATCCATAGCTGCTATACCATTTCGGATATAGCTGCTATCGGATTTCCATGCCGAATACTGTTCTTTGCCATTCTCAAAATAGATTTTTCATATCTAAACAAAGAATAGGATTCCCAGTTTCAGCCTTTTGTTAAGGTCTACTTTTGCGGTGGAATTAAGAAAAAACAATAGTTATTATGTACGAATTGGAAATTTCTGTCACTGCTATCAGTGCCAATGCCCCTCATGTGGTCATGTTTTGCATCGTCTTCGGTGCGGTCGCTTTTATCGCCTTTGCCGGCAACTACCTTTTAAATAGGCACAAAGCCGTCACGGTTGCCCATCACCGTATGCAGGCCATCGCATGGCATCCCGGTCTTGTCGGCTCGCTTACAGAGTCCGTTTTCCATACCGAACGGAAGAGAACGGGTGAATTTATCGTCCGCAAGGAAGAGAACCGCAACATGGAGAAGACGGAACTCCTCAGCGGAATAGACCCGGACGGAGTACCTTATTACTATACTTGTGCGGAAACCGACAGGAAAGAAAAACCACAGTTTGCCAGCCCCTGCGGCATAGACCCCGACGGTGTACCCTTCTATGACAGGATGTAAAGGCTTCTATTCGGAAAAGAGATGGCTCTAATCATATATTATGATGCGCAAAATGCCAATGAATGAATTGACAGATCCCTCTTTCTGCCATGAGTCCCTGAAAGAAAAAAGTATCTTTCTGCGGGATTACACCACCGAGCTATACGCCTGTGGGGCTACCACTATCCGAATTGAGCAGAACCTGCAACGGATAGCCGAGACATGGAACGTGCGGGCGGACTTCTCCATGATGCCCACCTGTATCATTCTGAACCTCTGGGACAAGTCTGAGAAACACTCTTACAGTATCACGGGGAAAGTTCCTGCGGACAAATTGAACTTCCACACCGTGGCATATCTCAGCAGACTGAGCTGGCGAATCGCCGAGAACCATCTTGATTTGCCCGCAGCCAACCGTCTGTTCCACTTCCTGACAAGCCGGAACAGACTGAACCCCTGGCTCGTGCTGTTCCTCGTGGGATGTGCCAATGCCTCTTTTTGCGAGCTTTTCGGTGGAGATCCCGTATCCATGCTTATTGTCTTTATCGCTACTGTTGATGGTTTTCTTCTCAAGCAGCGGCTTCCCGCCATGGGCATAGATTTCCGTATCGTCATCATTCTGGCGGCGTGTCTGTCCGCCATTATCTCCTGTTCGGGATTCGTATTCCATCTGGGAAGCACCCCGGAGATAGCTTTGGGAACAAGCGTACTGTACTTTGTACCGGGAATACCTTTCTGCAACGCCGTGTCCGATCTCATCAGCGGACACTATATCTGCTGCATCAGCCGGTTTCTTCATGCGGTGATCATCACTTTCTGTCTGTCATTGGGACTTTGTCTGGCGTTCCTTATCCTTAATCTACAATTCCTATGATTCAACTTTTATACCTTATTTTAAAGGATGGATTCTTTGCGGCAATAGCTGCTATTGGGTTTTCCAGCATCAGCAATCTCTCCACCAATGTGTTTTCCAGTTGCGCGGCAATAGCTGCTATCGGTCACATGACCCGCTACATTCTCATGAATGTGTTTGGCTTCAGCCTCATCACCGGAAGCTCCATTGCAGGACTGATCATCGGCATCCTTTCCATTCCGGCTTCCAAATGGATTAAAGTCCCCTCCGAATGTATCGCTTTTCCCGCCCTGCTGCCCATGGTTCCGGGAATGTACGCTTACAGAACCATCCAGGCTCTGATGGACTGCCTGTCCACATCCTCCGAACTGGAGTGCCTGCACTATCTGTACCTCCTCGAATTCAACTGGATGACTTGTATGGCTACCATCATCGGCATGGTCATTGGTGCGAGCCTTCCCGTCTTCGCCTTCAAAAAAACATCCTTAAAAAGAAAATAGCCGTCATGGAATTACGCCAATTGAAATACTTCACCAAGGTAGCGGAGCTGAACAGTTTCTCCTACGCCTCCAAAGCTCTGTTCATTTCCCAGAGCACCATCTCGCAACAGATAAGGCAACTCGAGAATGAGCTGGGTGCAACGCTCCTTGTCAGGAACTCCAGAAAGGTAGTTCTCAGCGATTTCGGGGAGATGTTCTTTCCTCAGGCGCAGAAACTCATCCTGGATGCGGAGATCAGCCTGAAACGGATTCAGGATGTCAAATCGCTCAAAACGGGACATATCACCGTCGGGGTCACCTTTTCCTTCTTCCCCATCCTCAAGGAGACCATCCGTTCCTTCATGAAGCAATATCCGGGCATCAATCTGGATGTGTACTGCTCCTCCATGGAACATATCATGGAAAGACTTGAGCGAAACGAACTGGACATCGCCCTGTCCTATAATCCGCTGCAAAAATATGAGGGCATCGATTCCCACGTCCTCTTCACCACGAATCTCAGCGTGATTGTCGCCCGGAGCAATCCCCTCGCCAGGGAAGACAGTATCAGAATCTCCGAGCTGGAGAAATGCCATCTGGCATTGCCGGCAAAAGGACTGCAGGCGAGAGACACTTTCGAGTCGCTCATCAACGGGCAGAACTTCAAATTCAATGTGCGGTTGGAGGTAAACGACCTGCACGTGCTCCTGGATATGGTCACCAACAGCCAGCTGGCAACCATTCTGGCGAGCCAGACCATCCGCCAGATGCCCGAGCTGGCATCCATTCCGCTCGATCATCCGGGGTCGGAGATGATAGGCTCGTTCCATCTTGCCAAGGGAAACTATTGCAAAGTCGCCACAAAAGAGTTCCTGCATCTGCTGATGGACAACAACTCCCTGAACAAAAACATTATCGATTCCCTGTAAATACTACATGAAATATGCGGATATTCCCACCAGCGGGATGTTCTCCATCCAGTCCTGATCGGCATATCCTTTCATGGAGAAGCGAAGCCCTTTCAGTCTATCTAAAGAGTTACTATATACACTTCTCTTTTTAACTATCTGTTTTACAAACAAAAACATCGTACAGATACACTTTTTCGATGATAAAAATGACCGAAAACGACATTTTTTCGAGGATAAAAACCGCCCTCGTCACTCCCCTTTCACAATCTTTTTGATGTCGTTCAGCTTGTTCAAAGCCTCCAATGGCGTGAGGCTGTTGATGTCTAAATGGAGTATGCTGTCCCTTATCTGGCACAGGACAGGGTCTTCCAGTTGGAAGAAACTGAGCTGCACGCCCTCGTTGCCCGTGGAGGAGGGAACTGCTTTCTTCACATCCCTGCCCTGGTTGGCGGCTTCCAGTTCCCCCAGTATCTGGTTGGCGCGCCTCACGATGGAGGAAGGCATTCCTGCCATCTGCGCCACATGGATGCCAAAGGAGTGTTCGCTGCCGCCCGGAACCAGTTTGCGGAGGAAAACTACGTGGTTGTCCACCTCCTTGACGGACACATTGTAGTTGTGAATCCGCTCGTACTTCTTCTCCATCTCGTTCAGCTCGTGGTAATGGGTGGCAAACAGCGTGCGGGGATGCCCTTTGGCTTTCTCGTGCAGGTATTCCACTATCGCCCAGGCAATGGAAATGCCGTCGTAAGTGGATGTCCCCCTCCCCAGCTCGTCGAACAGGACGAGGCTTCGGGCGGTGATTCCGTTCATGATACTCGCCGCCTCGCTCATCTCCACCATGAAAGTGG
>CAVEJA010000101.1:455-4234 GCA_963615745.1 Duodenibacillus sp. | reverse complement strand
TGCTCTCGGTAGTAGGGGCGATAGCCTGGGCGTTTTCCTCCTATTTCTTCATTATTATAGGGGCAGGGCATATCTGGAAGGTTCTGACCCTTGCTTTTATTCCACCGACTTTGGCGGGTATAATATTGTGTTACCGGGGGAAATATCTATGGGGAGGCTCTGTGACAGCGTTGTTCCTTTCTTTCCAGATCCTGTCCAACCACTTGCAGATGACCTATTACTTCCTTGTCGTTATTCTTGCGGTGGTGGTTTCTTTCTTCATACAAGCCCTTCAGCAGAAGAGACTGGCAGCCTTTTTCAAGGCTTCCGGGGTGCTGGCTGTTGCCGCCATATTGGCTGTTGCGACGAATGCCTCCAATATGTACCATACTTATACTTACTCCAAGGAGTCCATGAGAGGGAAGTGCGAGCTGGCTGGAGGCGGTCAAAGCAAGGGAAGCGGACTGTCGAAAGAGTACATAACCCAATGGAGTTACGGCATAGGGGAGACCTGGTCTCTTCTGGTGCCTAATGTCAAAGGAGGTGCGTCTGTTCCGATAGGGAGAAACGAAAAGGCAATGGAGAAGGCTGACCCTCAATATGCCCAGGTTTATAATCAATTGCAGCAGTATTGGGGCGACCAGCCTATGACTTCCGGACCCGTGTATGTGGGAGCTTTCATCATGATGCTGTTTGTTCTGTCTCTGTTTATCGTGAAAGGGCCGTTGAAATGGGGGATGCTGATAGCTACGATACTGAGTGTTCTGCTTTCCTGGGGGCATAATTTTATGGGATTGACGAGCTTCTGTATAGACTATATACCATTATATAATAAGTTCAGAACCGTAGCTTCCATTCTTGTTGTGGCGGAATTTACCATTCCGTTGCTTGCCGTGCTGGCTTTGGCGGAGATTTTAAAGGACAGGGAGGTGCTGAAGAGAAAAGCCAAATGGGTGTATTTGAGCTTTGCTCTGACGGGAGGAATTTCCTTGCTGTTTGCTTTGCTTCCTACGGTGTTCTTTTCCAGTTTCACTACTCCTGCGGAATCCGCCATGTTGGGACAGGCTTTTGCCCAGCAGCCGCAGACTGCACAGGACATACTGCGGAATTTGTCCGAGATGCGCCAGTCTGTTTTCACTGCGGATGCGTGGCGCAGCTTCTTTATAATATTGGTAGGAACAGCCTTGTTGCTGGCTTATCGCAGAAAGATTATCAAGGGACAGGCGATGGTGGCTTTGGTTGGGGTGTTGTGTCTGCTGGATATGTATTCCGTAAACCGTCGCTACTTGAACGATGACAACTTTGAAGAGCCTCGGACAGGCTTGGGTATTCCGCAGGAAACACCGTCAGACCAACTGATACTTCAGGACAAATCTCTTGATTACAGGGTGCTGAACATGTCTACAAATACGTTTAACGAGAATGAGACTTCCTATTATCACAAGAGCGTCGGCGGGTATAATGCGGCAAAGTTGGCGCGTTATAATGATATAATCAATATCTGCCTTACCCCGGAGATACAGAAACTCCTGCCGGCGATAGGAGAAGCCAAGGGTGATATGAAGAAAATAAATGGCGACTCCTTGTTTCCTGTGTTGAATATGCTAAATACAAAGTACTTCATCGTTCCTTTGCAGGGTAACGGATCTGTGCCTTTGGCTAACCCTTATGCGTATGGAAATGCCTGGATGGTGCAGGATGTGAAGTTTGTAGATACGGCAAACGAGGAGATTCACGCCTTGAACCAGCTGGATTTGCGGAAGCAGGCTGTGGCAAACAGCTCGTTCCGACAGACCGTGGGGAAGATTCCAGCTCTCCCGGACAGCTCGGACAGGATAACGCTGGCTTCTTATGATTGTAATGAGCTTCACTATGATGTGGAGACAAAGAACGGCGGACTTGCCGTTTTCTCGGAGATCTATTACCCGGAGTGGACGGCAACCATAGACGGAAAGCCTTTGGACTTGGTTTGTGTGGATTATGTGCTGCGTGGTGCGGTGATTCCGGCAGGAAAACACAAGGTGGTGATGGAATTCCGTCCGTCTTCTGTGAAGACAACAGAGGCGATTTCCTATGTGGCAATCGTGCTGATGGTACTGTCGTTCATTGCTTCTCTGGTGATTACGCTGCGTAGACAAAAAAGAGAGGACGAGGTGAAAACGGATAAAAACAAGTGATTTTCCTGAGAAAATCCTTGGGAGGGAAGAATGAAAGTTGTAATTTTGCACTCGCTTTGTCCGTGTTGCGGATGAGGTAAATAACTTTTATATAACAAACATTTATGTATTTAGATTCTGAAAAGAAGAAAGAAATCTTTGGAAACTACGGAAAGTCCAACACTGATACTGGTTCTCCTGAAAGCCAGATAGCATTGTTCTCATACCGTATTTCCCATTTGACGGAGCACATGAAGGCCAACCGTAAAGATAATAGTACTGAAAGGGCCTTGACTCGTTTGGTAGGTAAGAGACGCGCATTGCTGAATTACGTAAAGCGTAAGGACATTGAGCGTTATCGTGCCATTATCAGCAAACTTGGCTTGCGTAAGTAATTGCGCGAATATTCCGTGAAGAGATGAAGGTCGCCCTTGTTTTCAAGGGCGACCTTCATGTTATAAGAGGTCTGTTTTTTCGTAAAAAAGTAGTACCTTTGCACCTCGAAAAGAAAAAAACGTAAGATAAAAGATGCAGGATATTCGTAATATTGCCATCATAGCCCATGTAGATCATGGTAAGACTACGCTGGTTGATAAGATGCTGCTTGAGGGACACCTCTTCCGCGCAAACCAACAGACAGGGAATCTGATTCTGGATAACAATGACCTGGAGCGGGAAAGAGGAATCACAATCTTGTCAAAGAATGTGTCTATCAACTACAAAGGGGTGAAGATTAATATTATTGATACTCCGGGACACTCCGATTTCGGTGGTGAGGTAGAGCGTGTCTTGAATATGGCAGACGGATGTATACTTCTGGTAGACGCTTTTGAAGGCCCTATGCCGCAGACTCGCTTTGTGTTGGAAAAAGCGTTGAAGATAGGCTTGAAGCCCATTGTCGTGGTAAACAAGGTGGATAAGCCCAACTGCCGCCCCGAGGAAGTGTACGAAATGGTCTTTGACCTGATGTTCAACCTTGGTGCGACAGAGGATCAGCTGGACTTCCCGGTGGTGTATGGCTCTGCGAAGAACGGCTGGATGGCGGAAGACTGGAAGAATCCGTCAGACAATATCACCTATCTTCTTGACAAGATAGTCGAAATTATCCCCGCTCCGGAGGTAAAAGAGGGCACACCGCAGATGTTGATAACTTCTCTGGACTATTCCAATTACACGGGACGTATAGCCGTAGGGCGTATTCACAGAGGATGTCTTGCGGAAGGAATGAATATAACTGTGGCTCATAGAGACGGCAGTATGGAAAAGACGAAGATAAAGGAAATCCATACGTTTGAGGGAATGGGGCATGTCAAGACTGATGCCGTGCATTGCGGAGATTTGTGCGCCATCATAGGCTTGGAGAACTTCGAGATAGGAGATACCATCTGCGATGCGGAGAATCCGGAGCCGCTTCCGCCGATCAAGATAGACGAGCCTACGATGAGTATGCTCTTCACTATAAACAACTCTCCGTTCTTTGGAAAGGAAGGAAAGTTCTGTACGAGCCGTCAGATTGACGAGCGTTTGCAGAAGGAATTGCAGAAAAACCTGGCGTTACAGGTGAAGAAATCCGAGGGATTTGACAGCTGGATAGTGTCAGGACGCGGTGTTTTGCATCTTTCCGTACTGATTGAGACTATGCGT
>CAVEJA010000101.1:0-427 GCA_963615745.1 Duodenibacillus sp. | reverse complement strand
GGTGTTTTGCATCTTTCCGTACTGATTGAGACCATGCGTCGTGAAGGCTATGAGCTTCAAGTAGGGCAGCCGCAAGTGATATATAAGGAGATAGACGGTGTGAAGTGCGAGCCTATCGAGGAATTGACCATAAATACGCCTGAGGAATTCTCCAGTAAGTTGATTGATATGGTGACCCGTCGCAAGGGAGAGATGCTTTCCATGCAGAGCCAGGGCGACCGGGTGAACATTGTGTTCAATATTCCTTCCCGTGGAATCATCGGTTTGCGTACAAATGCTTTGACTGCCAGTCAGGGAGAGGCCATATTGGCGCACAGGTTCAAGGAATACCAGCCTTATAAGGGTGAGATAGAGCGTCGTTCCAATGGCTCAATGATAGCTTTGGAGGACGGTACGGTATTCGCTTACGCTGTGGATAAACTTCAGG
>CAVEJA010000100.1:0-5125 GCA_963615745.1 Duodenibacillus sp. | reverse complement strand
CACCCAGGGAGGATGTATCCGAAACGACATCTTCTATCTTCCAATGGGTGTCGGAGATGAGAAAAGACCATCCATTCTCTATGTCTGGGATTTGAAAAAGCACGAGATGCGCAATGTCATAGACCTCCAGGAAGCCATCCCCGTGGAATTCGAGGATTGTACTTTCTACGGCAACGATCTGATTATCCACACCCAGAAGAACCTGTTCAAGGTAATTTTCCAATAAAAGCCCACGCCTCCAGACAACAAGAACCCATTCCACATCCCTTCATGAAAGAATTTGTCATATCGGAAGCCAAAGCGGAGACCGCCGTCCTCGTCGCCCTGATTACCCAGGAGCAGAACGAGAGCAAAACAAAGGAATATCTGGACGAGCTGGAGTTTCTGGCAGACACCGCAGGAGCTGTTACCGTCAAACGATTCACGCAGAAAGTGGGAGGTCCCAACAAGACCACATACGTCGGAAAGGGAAAGTTGGAGGAAATCAAACAGTATATCCGGGATGAGGAAGAGGCGGAGAGAGAGGTCGGCATGGTCATTTTCGACGACGAACTGTCCGCCAAGCAAATCCGAAACATCGAAAACGAACTCAAAGTAAAGATTTTAGACAGGACTTCCCTCATACTGGACATCTTCGCCATGCGGGCGCAAACCGCCAACGCCAAGACACAGGTGGAGCTGGCGCAGCATCGGTATATGCTGCCCCGCCTTCAAAGGCTCTGGACGCACTTGGAACGCCAAGGCGGAGGATCAGGCTCGGGAGGCGGAAAAGGAAGCGTAGGTCTGAGAGGTCCGGGAGAAACTCAGCTGGAAATGGACCGACGGATTATCCTCAACCGCATCACGCTCCTCAAGCAAAAGCTGATTGAGATAGACAAACAGAAAACCACACAACGCCAAAACAGGGGAAGGCTCATCCGCGTGGCACTCGTGGGATATACCAACGTGGGGAAATCCACCCTGATGAACCTCCTTGCCAAGTCCGAAGTGTTCGCGGAAAACAAGCTGTTCGCCACCCTGGACACCACAGTAAGGAAGATGACTATCGGAAACCTTCCTTTCCTGCTCAGCGACACCGTGGGATTCATCCGAAAGCTGCCCACCGATCTGGTCGATTCCTTCAAAAGCACTTTGGACGAAGTGAGGGAAGCCGACCTCCTTCTGCACGTTGTGGACATCTCCTATCCCAATTTCGAGGAACAGCTGCAAGTCGTGGAGAAAACCCTGGCAGATATTGGGGCGGGAGGAAAGCCCGGCATGATTATCTTCAACAAGATTGACAGCTATACATATATCAAGAAAGACGACAATGACCTCACCCCGGCAACCAGAAAGAACTGGACTTTGGAGCAACTGGAGCAGACTTGGATGGCGAAAATGGGCGAGGACTGCATTTTCATCTCGGCAAAACAGCGGACAAATATAGACAATCTGAGGAAGGTATTGTACAACAGAGTTCGACAACTCCATGTACAGAAATACCCTTACAATGATTTTCTATATGACACCTACGAAGAAAGCGAAGAATAACACAAACCATAACTATACCATTTCAACATAAAAACTATGGCAAATCCGGAATTCAAGTACGCCCCAATGTTCCAAACGGGCAAGGATAACACAGAGTACAGACTTCTGACAAAGGAAGGCGTAAGTGTAAGCAGCTTTGAAGGGCATGAGATCCTCAAGGTTTCAAAGGAGGCTCTCACCCTCTTGGCACAGCAAGCATTCCACGATGTGGAGTTCATGCTGAGAAGAGAGCACAATCTGCAAGTGGCAAAAATTCTCCAAGACCACGAAGCAAGCGAGAACGACAAGTATGTAGCCCTGCAATTTCTGCGCAATGCGGAAACCGCAGCCAAAGGAATCCTTCCTTTCTGCCAGGACACGGGTACAGCCATTATCCACGGTGAGAAAGGCCAGCAAGTGTGGACCGGGTTCGAGGACGAGGAAGCACTCAGCCGTGGCGTATACAACACCTTTACCCAAGACAACCTGCGATACTCCCAAAACGCCCCTTTAAATATGTACGACGAGGTAAACACCCGTTGCAATCTGCCCGCTCAGATTGACATAGAGGCTACGGAGGGAGCGGAATACAAATTTATCATGGTGGCAAAAGGCGGTGGCTCTGCCAACAAGACCTACTTCTACCCCATGACAAAAGCCACTATCCAGAACGAAAGCACCCTGTTGCCTTTCCTGGTAGGCGAGATGAAACACCTTGGTACAGCCGCATGCCCACCCTACCATATCGCTTTTGTAATAGGCGGCACCTCCGCAGAGAAGAACCTTCTGACAGTAAAGCTGGCTTCCATCAAATATTATGACAATCTTCCCACCACAGGAGACGAGACGGGACGGGCTTTCCGTGACATCGACCTGGAGAAGAAACTCTTGGACGAGGCGCATAGAATCGGGCTGGGAGCCCAGTTCGGCGGCAAATATCTGGCACACGACATCCGTGTCATCCGCCTCCCACGACACGGGGCAAGCTGTCCGATAGGTATGGGTGTGAGCTGTTCCGCTGACAGAAACATCAAAGCGAAGATAAACAAGGACGGTATCTGGATAGAGAAGATGGACAACAACCCCTCCGAACTTATCCCCGAGGAGTACCGCAAACCAGGAGAAGGAACAAAAGGCATCGTCATTGACTTGGACAAAGGCATTGATGCCGTACGTGCGGAACTGACAAAATATCCTGTCAGCACACGTGTCAATCTAAAAGGAACTATCATCGTAGCGCGCGACATCGCCCACGCCAAACTCAAAGCCCGTCTGGACGCAGGCGAGGAAATGCCGGAATACTTCAAAAATCACCCTATTCTCTATGCGGGACCGGCAAAAACACCAGAGGGCTATCCCTGCGGCAGCATGGGTCCGACCACTGCCAACCGCATGGATCCTTACGTAGACGAGTTCCAAGACCACGGAGCAAGCCTCGTCATGATTGCCAAAGGAAACAGAACACAGGTAGTTACGGATGCTTGCAAGAAGCACGGAGGGTTCTACCTGGGGACTATCGGTGGTGTGGCTGCCGTACTTTCTCAAAGCTCCATCAAGAGTATCGAATGTGTGGAGTACCCTGAATTGGGAATGGAAGCCATCTGGAAAATCAAAGTGGAGGACTTCCCCGCATTCATCCTCGTAGACGACAAGGGAAATGACTTCTTCAAGCAATTGAAACCCTGGTGTCCTAACTGTGGAAAATAAAGAAACAACTGTTTCATTTCTCTATAAGAATACGGGTGACGGCAAAAATCGTCACCCGTATTCTTTATATTCACCAGAATGCAACGCCCGGTTTCACTTTTCTATTTATTCGGCTGATAAATCTACAATATTGAATTATTTTCCGTGTTTTCTATACATTTTGTACACAAATTAGCCGTATTAAGATAAAAAGTGGTACTTTTGCAGCAGTAAAACACGGAATAACTAAGACAACTAAACCTTAACAAAAGAACCGTATGAAGAAAATCGAAGCAATTATTCGCAAGACCAAGTTCGAGGAGGTCAAAGAAGCACTTCTGGCTTCCGACATCGACTGGTTTGAATACCATGACGTGCATGGTATAGGACAGAGCCGGCAAGAGCGCATTTACCGAGGTATCGCTTACAGTACCGATGTTATCGAGCGTGTAGCCATCAGCATCGTCTGCCGGGAGTACATCCTAGAACAAACCATCAAGGTCATTCTCAAGGTCGCACACACAGGACAAGTGGGTGACGGACGGATATTCATCAGTGACATCATAGACACTTACTCCATCCGTACCGGCGAGAATGGTGACACCGTTCTTAAAGACAGAAAATAACCCAGCTATATTACCCCACTTAAACAATACAATATATGATACACACTTTGAATATTATGACCGCTGTTGCCGCATTTGTGGAACAGCCCTTGGATTATGTAAATGGTTTGGACACCCTTTGGGTCTTGTTAGGTTCCATGCTGGTGTTCTGGATGCAGCCGGGTTTCGCCCTGGTAGAGGCAGGAATGACCCGAAGCAAGAACACCGCCAACATTCTGATGAAGAACTTCTGCGACTTCCTTTGCGGAAGTATCGTTTTCTGGATAGTAGGATATTCCATCATGTACGGCACTGACAACGGCCTGTTTGGCTGGAGCGGTTTCGGATTCATTGGAGAGGACAGCAATGTTCCCGCCGAATGTAGCTTTGTATTCCAGACCATGTTCTGTGCGACAGCCGCCACCATCGTTTCCGGTGCTATGGCAGAGCGGACGAAATTCTCCATGTATTTTGTATACTCCATCCTGATTTCCACCTTTATCTACCCCATAGAAGGTCATTGGTCTTGGGGAGGCGGATGGTTGTCACAGCTGGGCTTCCACGACTTTGCGGGTTCAACAGTCGTTCATCTGTGCGGAGGCTCATTGGCATTGGCTGGAGCAATGGTATTAGGTCCGCGTATCGGCAAATACGACAGCAAAGGAAAGAGCCGCGCTATCCCCGGTCACAACCTCGCACTCTGCGTTCTGGGTGTATTCTGCCTGTGGATGGGATGGTTTGGGTTCAATCCCTGCTCCACCGTTGCCGCTACGGGCTATGCCAATGCGGTAAGTATGTCACACGTATTCCTCACCACAAACATGGCAGCCGTGGCAGGAGGACTTGGAGCCATCCTATACACATGGGTGTTTGAGGGAAAACCCTCTCTCTCCATGCTGTGCAACGGTATTCTGGCAGGACTTGTGGGAATCACAGCAGGCTGCGACTGCGTAGACGTCTGGGCAAGTCTCGTCATCGGTTTCGTCACTTCCATCATCATGTGCTTCTCTGTAGGATTCATTGACAAGAAGCTGCATGTCGATGACCCCGTAGGTGCAGTCAGCGTTCACGGAGTTGGCGGTATGGTAGGCACGCTTCTCACCGGTGTGTTCTGCAATCCTGACATCAACGGTGTCCAGTGTTCCTTAGGAGTACAGGCTCTCGGAGCTGTCACAGTGTGCGCTTTCGCCTTTATCTGCGGAATGGCTCTCTTCCTCATCATCAAGCATACCCATGGATTACGCTGCGACAAGCGCATTGAAGAAGAGGGATTAGACATCTACGAACACGGAGAGGCTTGTTACAACTAATTACTACTATATCAT
>CAVEJA010000099.1:0-7312 GCA_963615745.1 Duodenibacillus sp. | reverse complement strand
GTGCGGAACATCACATGGGTGGGCAATACCGTGTATTCTACGGATGCGTTGAACCGTGTGCTGACACTGAAGAGGGGGGATGTCTACAATCAGACCCTGTTGGACAAGCGTCTGAATGCGGATGATGATGCCATCGGAAACCAGTATTATAATAATGGATATGTGTTTAACCACATCTCTCCGGTCGAGACCAACGTTGTTGGCGACTCCATTGACCTTGAGATGCGCATCTACGAAGGACAGCAGGGACACCTCGGGAGAGTTTCCATCTCTGGAAACGAGCGTGTCTTCGACGAGGTGATTCGTCGTGAGTTGCGGACAAAACCGGGCGATCTTTTCAACAAGGAGGCAATCATGCGCTCCCTGAAAGACCTTGCCCAGATGGGACATTGGGACCCCGAACAGATGAATCCGAATATCAAACCCCATGTGGATGACGGTACGGTAGATGTGACTTATCAGCTTGTTCCGAAGAGTAGCGACCAGCTGGAAGTCTCCGCAGGATGGGGCGTAGTGGGTATTACGGGTAGCATCGGTGTGAAGTTCACGAACTTTGCCTTGCAGAACCTTTTCAAGAAAGACCAGAAGCACAGACTTCTCCTGCCACAGGGTATGGGACAAAGCATAGAGATAAAGGCGCAGACCAACGGAACCTATTACCAGCAGTACAGCCTGTCCTTTGATGACCCTTGGTTGGGCGGTCGTCGTCCGAACAATCTCTCGGTGTCATTGTATTATTCCAAACAGACGGATGTGAACAGCAACTTCTATAACAGGAATTATTACAACTACTATTATCAGAGTTTGTATGGTTACGGCTCAACAGGCAACTATTATAATTATGCCGATTACTATGACCCGGACAAGTATGTGAAGATGATAGGCGGTAGTATCGGATGGGGAAAGCGTCTGCATTGGCCGGACGATTACTTCACTTTCTCAGCCATGTTGTCCTATCAGCGGTATATGCTCCGCTCGTGGTCGTACTTCATTATGACCGATGGAAATTGCAACAATGTCAATCTTACCCTGGCGTTGCAGCGCAATTCCACCGACCAGATATTCTTCCCGCGCAGTGGTTCTGAGTTCTCCATGTCGGTTACAGCCACTCCGCCATATTCTTTGTGGGACGGCAAGGACTATAAAAACCTGGCGACAAATTCCCGTAGTTCCACGTATATGGACGAGATGAAGGAGAAATACAAGTGGGTGGAGTACCATAAATGGAAATTTTCTTTGAAGACATACAATGCTCTGTCGGGAGCGAAACATACTCCTGTGCTGATGACCCGTACCGATTTCGGCTTGCTGGGTTATTATAACAAGCACAAGCGTTCGCCATTCGAGACATTCTATATGGGAGGTGACGGTATGTCCGGCTATACTACGGGATATGCGCAGGAAATGGTGGCTTTGCGAGGATATGAGAACGGCTCTCTTACTCCGTACGGCTCGGAGGGATATGCCTATACCCGTCTGCTGATGGAGCTGCGTTACCCGTTGATGTTGGGTCAGACCAGCATTTATGCTTTGGCGTTCGTGGAGGGAGGAAACGTATGGACTCGTTGCAGCAAGTTCAATATGTTTGATTTGAAGCGTTCTGCCGGATTTGGTATACGCCTGTGGCTTCCTATGATAGGTCTGATGGGAATAGACTGGGCTTATGGTTTTGACAAGGTGAACGGCTCTCGCAGCGAGGCGGGCAGCAATTTCCATTTTATGATAGGTCGTGAGTTGTAAAAAAACAAGAACGTATAACTTTTAAATAAGATATTGCGATGAAAAAGAAAAGTTTGATAGCGTTGGCATGTATGGCGTTTTCCCTGTTGCCTGTTGCGGCTCAGAAATTCGCCCTGGTGGATATGGAGTATATCTTGAAGAATATTCCCGCTTACGAGCGTGCGAACGAGCAGCTTAACCAGACATCAAAGAAGTGGCAGGCAGAGGTGGAATCCCTTAACGGCCAGGCAAAAAAGATGTATGAGAACTATCAGAACGAGAGCGTGTTCCTGAGTGCGGACCAGAAGAAAGCCAAGGAAGAGGCCATTCTCCAGAAGGAAAAGGAGGCAAGCGAGTTGAAGAAGAAGTATTTCTCTCCGGAGGGAGAGCTGTACAAGAAGCGCGAAAGCCTGATTGGCCCTATCCAGGACGAGATATACAATGCGGTAAAGGCGGTAGCCGAGCAGAAAGGTTATCAGCTGATTCTCGACAGGGCGAGCGATAATGGCATTATTTTCGCCTCTCCGGCAGCCGACATATCCAATGAAGTGTTGGGAAAATTAGGCTATTCCAAATAATATCCATACTTTTGCGAAACAATAAATGAAGCAACAAAATATTAGGAACTATATGAAAAAGTTATTACTTGTGGTGCTTTTGGCCGCACCGTTGAGCCTTTGCGCACAGAAATTCGGTCATTTCAATTCTGCGGACATTATTCAGCTGATGCCTGAATACAAGACCTCACAGGAAGAATTGCAGAAGTTGCAGAAACAATACGAGGACGAGATCAAGGCTATGCAGGAAGAGCTGCAGAACAAGAATGCAAGTTACGAGAAGGATAAGGCTACACTTCCTGACAATATCAAGCAACGCCGGGAGCAGGAGATGCAGGAACTCTATACCCGCATCCAGCAGACAAGTCAGGATGACCAGCAGCAGCTTCAGAAAGCTTCCAATGAGAAGATGCAGGCTATCGCTGACAAGGTGAGAACTGCGGTGAAAGCCATTGGCGATGCCGGCGGTTATGTTTATATTATGGATTTGACGGCTGGTGTTCCTTATATCAGTGACAAGTTGAGTACGGATATTACCGCAGAGCTGAAGGCTAAATTAGGTTTGAAATAAGAAAGAAAATCATAGTAATACGAAGAGAGGTCATCTGTCAGGATGACCTCTCTTCATATTGTAACGGCTGAAAAGTTTTCTATTCTATCACCATGTCGAATTTATTGCACTTTTCCTCGCTGTGGGCAAGGTGCTTTGTGATGTCGCTGATGCCGAACAAAGTGGAGTAGGAGCGCACTTTGACCGTCTTTCCGTCGGGCAGGAACTCCAGAAGACGCACCCATCCGTCGCCTCCGTTGCCTTCCCAGCCCCCACCGAGGCACTGGATGTTGTACATCATCTGGTGGACAGGCTTGCCTGCGCTGTTGTTGTCCACCCGGTAAGCCGTGTTGCTCTCAAAGTCTTTCTTGCTTCCAGTGGGTTTCCCGGGCTTTCCCGTATGTCCGCAAACTACCAGTCGTATGTTGCTGCATGGGTACACCAGTTTGTCCCACAGCTCCTGCCCGTGGTTGCAGGGCTTGATTTTATATGAGGACTGGTTCTTGTTGTTTGTGCGTTCTGCCGTAGTCTCTTTCAGGAAACTGTGGACGAGCAGGATGACTTTGTGGTTTTTGTACTTGTCGCTCTCGCAGAGTTTCTTCGCCCAGTCCACTACCTCGTCGCGGGGAGCCCATTCCATGGTGATGACGAGCAGTTTTCCCCAGTTCTTGTCCTTGAGTTCGTATGCGGAGTTCTCCAGAGAAGCCACGCCGCTGCGGTTCGGAATGGCGGAAACAAGGCAGTCGGCGAAAGTGCTGTTGCGCTCGTAGGTGTAGTATTCCGGCATGTGGGTGAATCCCTCGTCACCCCGGACATATCCGTACTCATGATTTCCCCCGGAGATCATGTAGGGAACTTTGTTGTCCAGGCGTTTCAGGCAGTGGGAAGCCCACTCGTACATCTGCTTGCTGGTCTGGTTGAGCATTTTGCGGTTGCGCACAATGTTCTCGTTCTGCTCCACCAGATCGCCGGTTATCAGGACGGCTTTGATGTTGAGCGGTTTGATGTGTGCGGCAATCCACGCTGTACCCATCTCAAACAGGGGCTGGTTGATATCGTATTTGGTATATCCCTGCGGGTCTCCGAACACTACCATGGAGAAGGAGTTGGGATCGCTGAGTTTCTGTTGGTCAATATGTTTTACTTTCGCCTGTGTGGTGAATATTGTGGCAAAGGCTGCCAGTATGAATAATACCTTTTTCATCTTGGTTGTTTTTCTGTTTTTATTCTATTGTCATGTCAAACTGGTCGCATTTTCCCGTGCGGTGCGCATACTGTTTGGTCATAGGAGATATGCCGAACAGGGGGGAATAGGTGCTTGCCTTTACGGTTTTTCCGTCAGGCAGGAACTCCAGGATGCGTACCCAGCCGTCGCCCCCGTTGTGTCCGCCGAGGAATTGGTTGTTGAACATCATCTGGTGGACGCTTTTCCCTGCGTTATTCTTGTCCATGCGGTAAGCCGTATTGCCTATGTAGTCAGCCTGTGTATTGGGGGATTTTGAGTGTTTCCCCGTGTGTCCGCAGAGAACCATGCGTATGTTGCTGCATGGGTACACCAGCTTGTCCCACAGCTCCTGCCCGTGGTTGGCATTCTGAATTTTGTAGTTCTGGTTCGCCAGACAGGTGCGCTTCGCTTCTTTTCCTCCTCTCAGGAAGCTGTGGACGAGCAGAATGACCTTGTGGTTCTTGTATTTCTCGCTTTCGCAGAGTTTCTTTGCCCACTCTACCACTTCGTCCCGGGTCGCCCATTCCAGACTGATTACCAGCAAATCCCCCCAGTTTTTGTCATGAAACTCGTATGCGGAGTTCTCCAGAGAAGCCACACCGCTGCGGTTGGGGTAGGCGGAAACAAGGCAGTCGGCGAATTTGCTGTTGCGCTCGTAGGTGTAGTATTCCGGCATGTGGGTGAATCCCTCGTCGCCACGGGTGAACCCGTGGTCGTGGTTTCCCCCGGAAATCATGTAGGGAACTTTGTTGTCCAGGCGTTTCAGACAGTGGGAAGCCCACTCATACATCTGCTTGCTGCTCTGATCCTCTGAGGTGGATGTGGGGTCGAAGTGCTCGTTGCGGTTTACCATGTCGCCTGTAAAGAGGACCGCCTTGATGTTGAGGTTGTCGATGTTGTCGGCAGCCCACACGGTGCATAGCTCGAAAATGGGCTGGTAGAAACTTACTTTCACATAGTTCTGCGGGTCGCCCATCAGAATCATGGAGAAAGAATTGGGGTCGCTCAAATGCTGCTGGTCTGCTCTGTGCTGCGCCCAGCCCAGTGTGGACAGGGCAAACACCGATGCCAGTGCTGCTAATCTTAATTTCATGTTGTCTTATTTTGTGTTTGTAATAATATGATCGTTGGATTCCTTTATGGCATCGATGGTTTTTGTCAGCCATACCCGGTAACGGCAGTCGGGGCTCCAGGTGTTTCCGGCGGAGGCGAAGTCGCAGACATGGAATGTTCCGGAGGAAACGTTTTCCGTGTAAGTCCCCATTCGTGCGGGTATTTCCAAGGTTATCCACATCCCTGCGGGGGACGGAGACAGACGCGCATCGACATAGCCGTCCTTGTCGGCTTTGATGACGCAAGTCTCATCCACGAATCCGTCGCAGAATCTGCTGTCGCGGGCGAATGTGATAGGACCGCGCTGCAATGCCTGCATGTGGTTTAACTCCGTGATCCGTGTGCGCATATCCAGCGAAAGCTCTACGGTGTCCCCTTTCTTCCACTGTCTGCGTATGGCATAGTACGAACCCGTGTTCACGCCCTCGCACACTGTGCCGTTTACTTTTACCGTGGTGTTCCTGCTCCATGAGGGAATGCGCAGGGCGAGACAGAACGAAACCTCCTTCTCTGGTGAGACATGGAATTTGACCGTTCCGTGCTTGGGATATTCGGTGGTCTGCTCTATTTTTACAGGAGTGCCGTTTATGATGGCGGAAACGGTGGATGGCGTGTAGAAATTGGCATATAGGGTATGCTCCCCGCCCTGTTGGTAAGTTGCGCGGGGGAACATGGCATAGGCGCGGGGGCCGTTGGCGTTGCAGCAGTTGATGTTGAGATCGCATTGCCGCTCGCCTTCCATCCTGTGTCCTTCCAGGGGAGTGTACTTCACTATCTGGGAGGCATCGTCTTTCATGGCTGCCAGTATGGCGTTATAGAAGGTTTGCTCCATGTTGTCCGCATAATGAGGGTCGTGTGTTATTTCCAGCAGACGCTCGTTCAGCTGCATCCATGTGAAGCCCACGCAGGTTTCCATGGTGTGGTATGACGGAATGGTCTGCCGCAATCTCCCCTGATACCAGCACTCGTTGGCAGCCCCGGAGCCGCAGATGTTGATTTCCTCCTCCTCGATATGCCGTACCGCCGTTTTGACGGCTTCCGCATATTCCTCCGTATGCAGGACTTTTCCTAATTCCAGAAGCCCCACATAGCAGGACATCATCTCGTAAGCCTTTTGTCCGTTGCTCTCTGTCCACCATTTTTCAGATGGTACGGGAAACCGCTTGTATACGGGTTCATTGCATTTGGCAAGCAGCTGGGGACCTCCGGGTCTCTCGCTGTCTTCTACCAGAAACCGGGCGAAATCCAGATACTTCTGCTTCCCGGTCTTGTTGTACAGATAAACCAGAGGCTCCAGAATGGAGGCGGAAGCCATTCCCTTGAAGTTTCCGCACTCGTAAATATGCGCCTTGCCTTCCCCTATCTGGGTCATGGTGTAGTCCGTCAGGCGGCATGCCGCGCGAAGAGCCTCCTTGTCACCGCTGAGGTCGTGCCATTTCAGAAGCCCCAGGAGGGTGTATTTCCTGCCCCATACATCCCATCCCTGCAGCTGGTGCTGGCAGTCATAATTCCCGATATAGCCGTTATTCAGCTGGGAATCCTTTATTTTTTTCACGCTGCTCTCTATCAATTGGTAAAGCTGCGGGCAGGAATGGTACTGGCAAGCTCCGATTGCGCCTTGTACCCATTTTCCCCAGAACTCTGTTTTCCAACTGTTTTTCAACTCGTCCTGACGGGCGAAGACATCGGTGATCTCGTGAATGTCTTGGGGCATGACACGCTTTTTGACGCAGTCGTCTATCCGTTGCCCTACATAGCCGCCTATCTGGATGCTTGTGATACAGTCGTTCTTCTTAGCGGTTTTCGCTTCTGATGATGGCAATGCCAGGAAGAGGAAGCCTGCCATGATACCGGCTGGATAAAAAATGTGCATGTGTTTCATGTGTTACTGTGTAAGATAATGTATGTAATGTAAAGGCAAATTTACAAATTTTATTGGAAAACAATGTTTCAGTCAGGGAGCAGATAAAGGAAATTCGTACCTTTGCCAAGTTTGTTCAATGTAAAGAAAGATGTGATATGAGGACTTCCGACTTGAGAATGTGTGGATGTGTGGCGGTGTTCTGTGTGATATGGGTGTTGTGTTCCTGCGGAGGGAAGTCCCGTTCCGCCAAACTGCGACTCGACTCCTGCGGGATAGATACAACC
>CAVEJA010000098.1:1650-2389 GCA_963615745.1 Duodenibacillus sp. | reverse complement strand
GCAATACACTCTCCATCGCCGTGGCAGGAAACGGGGATGTGGAGGTCGAAGACATTGAAACTCCAACAGTATCTTGCAATGTCACAGGAAATGGAGAAGTGAAACTGGCCGGGAAAACAATCACCTACAACAAAGCCATTGTCGGCACTGGAAGCATTCACGACCAACAATTACAGGCGCAGAATACTTACAAGGGATATACAACGCCCCAGAAACGCACTTCATTACCAAGCAGCGCAACTGGCGGCATCAACGAAAGACCCTAATACCATCCTCTCCTACGCATGACCCGACAGGAATTTGAGCATATTGCCATCCGGCTTCACTCCACCGCCACTCTGCACGCCCGAAGATTTGTCTCCGAGAAAGAGGATATAGAGGATGTAGCCAATGACACTATGCTCAAATTATGGGCATTGCACGAGGACATAACCAATGAGACCCATGCACTGAAGCTGTCTACCGTCATTTCCCGTCATACGGCAATAGACTTGCAAAGGAGGATTAGGCGGGAAGCATCCCTCATCATACCATTCCCTGTCAGGAGGAATGACGAAGAAGACGAGACCGCCCCTTTTCAGATTCCCGACAGCAATGCTTCCGCACCCGGACAGGACTTGGAATGGAAAGAGGAAATGGCATGGCTGAAAGAGAAGATAAAGCTCTTGCCAGACAGGGAAATGCAAGTGCTTCGGATGAGACAAAAAGAAAGAAAAAGCAATACCGAGATAGCCAGAAT
>CAVEJA010000098.1:0-1606 GCA_963615745.1 Duodenibacillus sp. | reverse complement strand
GAGACCTCCGTGAAAGAGGAGATGGAGTTAGAATGTCATATCAAGAACAGCCCGGACGGCTATGTCCCGGAAGGAATCAGCCCGGAGGATTGGGAAACATACAAAGCCATGTTCTCCTACTTTGACGAGACGGAAGAAGACCATGCAAAGGAAAACACCCTCCCCGCACATTCCACCAGGAGAAAAAGGTATTTATGGTATGCCTTGTCTGCCGCCGCATCCGTATGTCTGCTATTTATCATAGAAACAAGAAGGAATGTGCAGCCATACCCCGAGAAAACAATTGCGGAAATACAAACCACAACCACGGACAAAGACAGCATCAGACACGACCATACTGCCACTACCAGTAATGAAGTCAGTCCCGTCCAACATTCCTCCTCTCGAAAAAAGACAAAGGAAATATCCTCCGAGCAGCCTATTTCCCCTCATTACATAGCGGAAAACACCACAGAAGAAACAGTAGAATACATAGAGAAAGCCAAGAAACAAGCCGATGCGTTATTACAGGCTATGCATATACAGCAACAGTTAGACTTGCAATCCATTGAAGAAATGAGCGAAGAATATTACCAAGAATATGAATCTGTAACCATACTATAAACTCCGACCCTATAAAAAAGACTTTATGACAAAAATCATTCTCACAACAGCATTGTTTTGTGCCGCCCTCCATATCAGCGCACAGGAAAACATCATCACTCAGATGGATGCTATAAAAGCCGACAAATCCGTCAGCCATCTGTCATCAACCATACAGCAAAACAACGAAACAGGCTTGTCCTACTGTATGTACGAGGAACTTTCAATACCCCGGAAGCACAACAAACTCATCACGGATTTGGAGGAGGCTTTCAAAAAAGACAAGGATAAAGGATATCAATCATACATCAAAGTACCCGATTCCTCCACAGATGTAGGAATGCAACGCATCCTTTATGGAGTGGACAACAAGCAAGAGATATTGTTTGGCTCGCACAAAGACCGTTCTTATTACAGTCTTTGCGTCACCGACCAGAAGGATTCTACCAGACGACACGTGTATGCCATGGTATGGTATCCCATAAATGACACTTACCGCTGCCTACTTTATCACATATACGGAAAAAAACCAGAAAAGAAACCCTCTCTCTCCGCATCACTTTCAAAGATTCCGAGAGCGAAAACAACCTATAAAATAGACTCAGACGGAAGTACAACCGTCATCACTGAAAGCGATTCTCCTCTAAAAAGGCTTTCCACACTCCTCCCCTCTGTGGGCACATACGACATCAAAACGGACATTGACTTCATGCAGAGGTTCGGAGCACTTCGTTCCGCCCTGATTGCCACCACCAAAGACTATCAAGACAAAAACCTCATGACAGGAATTGCCGTCAATATATTGGAGCTGTGCAAACAGCACAACGACCTACTTACCCCAGGAGAGAGAGCAACTTGCACTCTGTGTCTGCAAGAACTGCTGAAGAACACCAGCGACACCTTTATCAACGGAATGCTTGCAGAAAGCATAAAACACTTGGAGAAAAAATAAATACTTCCTTTTTGATATGAGAAAGAACGCCGCAAGTTGTGATAACTTACGGCGTTCTACATATATATATAT
>CAVEJA010000097.1:4693-6576 GCA_963615745.1 Duodenibacillus sp. | reverse complement strand
CTTTATGGGAAAGAGGTCTTCTCAGCTTACTCTGTTCAGTTTCTTGATAATGGAGAAGATGAATACGGCTGCGAGCAGGCAGATACCCATGAGTGTTCCCCATACAATAGGAAGAGGTAAATCCCACATGTGTCCGGGGATAGATACGAGTTTGTTACCTATGGCTGTGGCTACGAACCATCCTCCCATCATCATTCCCTTGTATTTGCTCGGTGCTACTTTGGATACAAATGAGATGCCGATAGGAGAAAGCAGCAGTTCGGCAAAGGTGAGGATGAGGTATGTGGATACAAGTAGATTGGGATTGCAGTCGGCTACGTGGTTGGGATAATCGCTTGCAGGCAGTCCGACAGACCCCAATGTCATAATTAAATAAGCCACAGCGGCAACGAGCATACCCAAACCTATCTTTACAGGGGCTTTCGGCTCTTTTCCCTTTTTGGCAAGCCATCCGAACAGGGCAATGCTGACGGGAGTAAGGGCAACTACGAAGCAGGGATTGAACTGCTGGAATATCGGGGCGTCGATGGAAACTGTTTCCGTTCCGCTCTGGATATACTGGTAACCCAACAGGGCGGCAGGGATAATGATGAGCGCGGCATTGATTATTTTAGCCTTGGAAGAGCCACTTTGGAAAATGCCGCAGAGACCATAAACAGCCAGAATGCAAAGGAACAGATTCTTCACATCAAATTCCATCCCGGTAACTCCCGTGGCTTCCCTTGCTGTAAATTGCTCGGCGAACCATGTGAGGGTGAGTCCGTTCTGGTGGAAAGCCATCCAGAAGAATATCACTACGGCGAATACAAGACACAGGCACACGATGCGCTCCTTGGTTTCGGCGTGGCTGGTTTCGTTCTCCTGTGAAGCGTTCTTCAGATCGTCCTTTTTCCTGTCTGCGGAAAGAATCTGTCTGTATGTGGGTCTTCCTGCGAAATAGATGAGCATGGAGACAACCACGGAGACACACGCCACAGCGAATGCGAAATGGTAGGAGTCAGCCTTGCTGTATCCCAAGGACAATTGCGCCCAGTCCATGATTTTGATAGCGGCTGTCGGGGCGAAGAGCGCACCGACATTGATTGCCATATAGAAAATGGAGAAGCCGGAGTCACGCTTGTCGGCATATTGGGGAGCGTTATAGAGGTCTCCTACCATGACTTGGAGGTTGCCTTTGAAGAAGCCTGTTCCGATGCTGACAAACAGCAATGCCACAATCATGGCGGCAACAGCGGTAGAGTCCCCTCCCAAAGGGATGGAAAGGAAGAGGTAACCGGCGAACATGGCAAATATGCCGAATATGACCATTTTATTATATCCCCATTTGTCGGCAGCCATACCGCCGAATAAGGGCAGGAAGTATATCGCTGTCAGAAACCAGGAGTAGATTTCAGAGGCTGTGCCAGCCGCAAATCCAAAATTCTCGCCCAGAAACAAGGCGAATACTGCCAGCATGGTGTAGTAACCGAAGCGTTCTCCCGTGTTGGCCAAAGCAAGTGTCCATAGACCTTTGGGTTGTCCTTCAAACATAGATTCTGTATTTTTATGGTTGTAATAGCGTGTTTTGTAAATTATGAAAGTTTACGACGGCAAAATTAAACAAATTATATCCTTTCTCAAAGTTTCGGTGAAAATAATGTAATTTTGCATGGTTTCAATACGACTTTATGGAAGAACACAGGAGAAAGCTGATAGATATAGACAGGATTATCCATGAAAAGGCGGGCGAAAAAGCCAAGTACGTACCTTCTTTTGTCCTGCGATGGCTGCGCAATCTGATGCACCAGGAGGAGCTGAACACTTTTATGGATGAATGTGGCGATGTGCAAGGTGTGGAATGGCTGAAGCGTTGTGTCAAGTTTCTGGATTTGAAGGAGACGGTT
>CAVEJA010000097.1:0-4683 GCA_963615745.1 Duodenibacillus sp. | reverse complement strand
GTGACGGTTGTGGGAGAGGAGAATCTCCCCGCAGACGACGGTCGCAAGTACACTTTCGTTTCCAACCATCCGTTGGGCGGTGGAGACGGCGTCACTCTGGGTGCGATCATCGGCTCCCATTACAATGGCAACATCCGTTATCTGCTGAATGACATTCTGACCAACCTTCCTCCCCTTAAAGTTCTGGGAATACCCGTGAACAAAACCGGGGGGCAGAGCCGAAGCCTTCCCCAGATGGTGGATGCGGGTTTCCAGTCGGAGTACCAGCTGCTCCTCTTCCCCGCAGGCCTGTGCTCCCGGATGAGGAACGGGGTTGTAGAGGATTTGCCCTGGAAAAAGACGTTTGTCACCAAGAGCGTGGAGACGCACCGTGACATAGTCCCCATACATTTCAGCGACCAGAACTCGAAACGTTTTTACCGAATCGCCAATTTGTGTGACGCCTTGCATCTGAAGTTCAACCTGGCTATGCTTTTCCTGGTGGACGAAATGATGAAGAACAGGCATAAATCAATAGAAGTACGCATAGGGAAACCTATCCCCTGGCAGTCTTTTGACCGCTCCCGTTCCGCTTATTCGTGGGCGCAGTATGTGAGAGACCTTGTTTACAAACTGTAAGGCAGGGTCTGGCGGTAGGTGGCAGGGTTGGATGCAGCCACTCTCTTCGGAAGATAGTATTCTCTTGTTGTCTCGTTCCGTTTGGATAAAATTCAGGCATTTTGTTAAGGAAGTGCCTGTTTTAATCGTGTACATATAAGGTTTTTCCGATTTAAAAACTTATCTTTGCAAGATATTTCAAGAACAGAAAACGTTATTCTGGAGATGGAAGAGATAATAAAACCAATAGACCGGCAAATTCTAAAGGCGGAGCTGACCGAGAAGCACAAGCTCAGACATACGAACAAAAGTAACAATGACATCTATATAGTGACCTGGCAGGACAGTCCCAATGTGGTCAGGGAGATTGGCCGTCTTCGTGAAATCGCTTTCCGCACGGCGGGCGGCGGTTCTGGAAAGAGCATGGATTTGGACGAGTTTGATGTGTGCGACCATCCTTATCGCCAGTTGATCGTGTGGAATCCGGAGAGTGAGGAGATATTGGGCGGCTATCGCTTCTTCCCAGGCAACGAGGTTCGTCTGGACAAACAGGGACAACCCATTCTGGCAACCTCCCATATGTTCCATTTCTCAGACCGGTTCATGTCCGATTATATGAGCCAGACGATAGAGCTTGGACGCTCTTTCGTGACTTTGGAGTACCAGAATACCCGGCAGCAAACCTCCAAGAGCCTTTTCGCGCTGGATAATCTGTGGGATGGTCTGGGGGCTCTTACGGTCGTGATGCCGGATGTGAAATATTTCTTCGGGAAGATGACGATGTATCCCAGCTTCAGCAAGAAGGGGCGGGATATGATATTGTATTTTCTGAACAAGCATTTCGGGGATGCGGAAAAGCTGGTTACCCCCATATCTCCTCTGCGATTGGAGACCGACGAGCGTTCTCTTTCGGAGTTGTTTGTCAAGGAATCGTTCAAGGAGGATTACAGAATACTGAATGCCGAGGTGCGCAAGCTGGGGTACAATATCCCTCCTTTGGTAAATGCGTATATGGGCTTGAGCCCGACAATGAAGGTGTTCGGCACTGCCATAAATGACGATTTCGGTATGGTGGAGGAAACGGGAATCCTTATAGCCGTAGACGAGATACTGGCTCAAAAGCGTGTCCGCCATATCGATTCTTTCGTGTCATCCCATCCCGAATCCCTGGAAGAGTTGCGCCAGTTGTTGGTCATTCCCAAGAAATAATACCATTTCCGTCCTTATGAATATTCAGGAATTGTATCGGATATTCCTTGCCCATCCAGTGGTTACCACCGATAGCCGCCAGTGCCCGGAGGATTCCATGTTTTTCGCCTTGAAGGGAGACTGCTTCAACGGCAATCTCTTCGCATCAAAAGCTCTGGAACAAGGGTGCGCTTGTGCCGTTGTGGACGATCCCACGGTTGTTCCCGAGGGGGACGAGCGTTATATTTTGGTGGAGGATGTCCTCGGTACGATGCAGTCTCTGGCGCACTATCATCGGGAACAGTTCCATGGTCCGGTAATAGAAATTACGGGAACAAATGGCAAGACGACGACAAAAGAACTTGTCTCTACGGTGCTTTCCCGTAAGTATAACGTGCTTTATACAGAGGGAAATCTCAACAATCACATAGGCGTTCCCAAGACCCTGCTGCGTTTGAAGCCTCTTTTCCATCAGATAGCTGTGGTGGAGACGGGAGCCAACCATCCGGGAGAGATAGCGTCACTGGCAAAGATCGTAGATCCCGATTGCGGGCTGATTACCAATGTAGGCAAGGCTCATCTGGCGGGTTTCGGGTCTTTTGAGGGGGTCATCAGGACAAAAGGGGAACTGTACGATTATCTGCGTACCAAAAAGGAGGGCTTTGTCTTTCTTGATTCGGACAATCCCTATCTTGCGGAAATAGCGAAAGGAATACCAGCCGTGTGCTATGGAAGTCCTGGAGGGAACTCCAAGATGGTGCAAGGCGAGGTGATTTCGTGCGCTCCTTTCCTTTCTTCCCGTTGGAGACGGGGGGAGACGGGGGCGTGGAATACCGTCAATACGCATCTGATAGGAGGTTATAACTTGCAAAATGTGCTTGCCGCGGCATGTGTGGGACTGAAATTCGGCATCAGCGAGGAGGATATTACGGAAGCACTTGCCGGGTATGTTCCCAAAAACGACCGTTCTGAGTTGCGTGTGACAGCGAGAAACAAGCTGATTGTGGATGCCTATAATGCTAATCCTTCCAGCATGAAGGCGGCTTTGTTGAATTTCGGAAACATAAAACACCCTCACAAGATGGTTATACTTGGAGATATGAGGGAGCTTGGAGAAGCCTCCGAAGAGGAGCACGGGAAGATTCTCTCCCTGTTGCAGCGGCAGAACGACTGCGAGGAGGTATGGCTTGTGGGTGATAATTTCCGAAAAGAGAAATCCCCGTACCGCTGTTTCAAGGATGTGGAAGAGGTGAAAGAGGTTTTGAGAGAATCTCCTGTGGAAGGAAAGCTGATACTGATAAAGGGCAGCAATGGCACTCGTCTGTATCAACTGCCGGATTTGTTGTAACAAAATATTATTTTCAGATATAGTTTCTATGGGAAATTTCTTGGAAATTAGAGGGGTCAGCAAGGCTTTTGCCAATCATGTGGCATTGGATAATGTCAGTTTGGACATACCGGAGGGGAAAGTGTTCGGCTTGTTAGGGCCTAATGGCGCCGGAAAGACCACCTTGATAAGGATAATCAACCATATTACGATGGCGGACAAGGGAGATGTGATCTTTAACGGGCATCCTTTGTGCGAGCAAGACATATATAATATAGGATATCTCCCCGAAGAACGCGGACTGTACAGGAAGATGAAAGTGGGAGAGCAGGCTGTTTATCTGGCAAGACTTAAGGGATTGTCGGCTGCGGAGGCGAAGAAAAGACTTCAGGAGTGGTTCGAGCGTTTTGGAATCATGTCCTGGTGGAATCGCAAACTGGAGGAATTGTCCAAGGGAATGCAGCAGAAGGTACAGTTTATCATCACAGTCCTGCATCGTCCCCAGCTGTTGATTTTTGACGAGCCTTTCAGTGGCTTCGATCCCGTGAATGCGGAGTTGTTGAAAAATGAGATGCTGGCGTTGAGAGATCAGGGGCATACCATTCTCTTCTCCACACACAATATGTCTTCCGTGGAGGAAATATGTGACCATATCGCCCTGATAAACCATTCCAAGGTGGTCTTGCAGGGAGAAGTGGAGGAGGTGAAGAACCGCTATAAGGACAATACGTGTAATGTGGTGGTGTCCGCCGATGCGGAATTGAGGGATATAGAGGTGCTGTCCCAGGAAAAGAAAAACGGCAAACTGCGTTTGACGGTACGCAAACCTGCGGAAGAGACCAACTCGCAGTTCTTTTCACGGATAGCGCGGCAGACAGAGCTGTTCTCCTTTGCGGAGAATCTGCCCAGTATGAATGAGGTTTTCCTGCGTGTGGTTGGAGAGGACGAAGTGAAATAACCTAAAGAGAGACAGACTATGAATAAGATATTGATTGTTATAGAGCGTGAGTTCTTCACCCGTGTCCGCAAGAAGTCCTTTATATTGCTGACGATACTGATGCCGTTGCTGGTAATAGGAGTGGTAAGTGTGCCTATTTTCCTGTCTACTTTGGATAGCGACAAGCAGCTTACGGTCGCTCTCGTTGATTATACAGGGAAATATGCCCCCTTGTTGAAAGATACAGGAAACATACATTTCGTCCCGGCGGAGACCATGACGGGCGAAATGA
Organism: Duodenibacillus sp.; assembly: GCA_963615745.1. GTDB lineage: Bacteria > Bacteroidota > Bacteroidia > Bacteroidales > Bacteroidaceae > UBA6382. The sequence goes on along the minus strand of CAVEJA010000097.1, from coordinate 342 downwards.
AGGAGAAAGACAGTCCTTATACTGCGATAGCTGTGATAAAAAAGGACTTGTCACAGGATTCCCTGGGGGCTACTATCTATTCCCATAAGGAAGTTCCTGCGGAAATCACAAGCTATTTCAATAAAGTAATATCCGAAAATATCCGTGAGGAAAGAATATCCTCGTACAATATACCTCAGCTGGAGAGCATTATCAGCGGCTGCCGGGTGAATTATGAGGTTCGTACCGTGAAGTGGACAAACGAGGGAGGGGAATTGCTGTCCGATTTCAAGGTGGCTGGCGTGGTCGGAATGTTGTTTACCTTGTTGATATATATGTTCGTCATGAGTTATGGTGCCATGG
>CAVEJA010000096.1:0-6447 GCA_963615745.1 Duodenibacillus sp. | reverse complement strand
CAGCGTTTTCTTGACCATCATGGATTTGATTTCAAGGAGATAAATAACGCTATCGGTGACAGACTGGAGGGAAAACGGCGCAGAGGCGGAAGCACTATAAGCCAGCAAACAGCCAAGAATGTTTTTTTGTGGCCTCAATCCTCCTGGACAAGGAAAGGCTTTGAGGTGTATTTTACCGTCTTGATAGAATTGTTCTGGGGAAAGGAACGCATTATGGAAGTCTATCTGAACTCTATTGAAATGGGGCATGGCATATATGGTGTGGAGGCTGTTGCGAGGGATCATTTTGGTACGACGGCGGAGAATCTTACCCGCAGCCAATGTGCTTTGGTGGCGGCGACATTGCCGAACCCGTTGAAATTCAACTCAGCCTATCCCTCTCCTTATATGCAGAGGCGGCAGCGTGACATTCAGAATCAGATGAGGTATATTCCCCTTTTCCCTGCGGCAAGCGAGAAGTGACCTCTCGAAATCCTTAAAATTTACTTCTTGCGATGTTGATTCCGGGGGAATGGAACACGGAATTAGGGCAAAAAGAACCCCGGAGCAGTACATTTAACGAAAAAATGTGTAATTTTGTAAGATGTATAGAGAGAAAACAAGTATTATTATATGAATGCGAATATTGCAAACAAGCATTATGATGTCATCGTTATTGGCGGAGGTGCTACGGGTGCCGGTACGGCAAGAGACTGTGCGATGCGCGGTTTGAGTACCTTGCTGATAGAGCGTTATGATTTCACAACAGGCGCGACAGGCCGCAATCACGGTCTGTTGCATAGTGGGGCCCGCTATGCTGTGACTGACAGCGAATCGGCTACCGAGTGTATAGAGGAGAATATGGTTCTCCGAAAGATAGCCCGCCATTGTGTGGAAGAGCATGACGGATTGTTTATAACCTTGCCAGAGGACGACTTGGCTTACCAGGCAAAATTCGTGGAATCCTGTCTGAAAGCGGGGATTCGGGCGGATGTGATCGAGCCTGAGGAGGCGAAGCGTCTGGAACCTGCCGTCAATCCCACTTTGATAGGGGCGGTAAGAGTGCCGGACGGCTCTATTGATCCTTTCCGTCTGACCATCGCCAATGTCCTGGATGCCCAGCTTCATGGCGCGGATGTGCTGACTTATCACGAGGTAACCCAACTGATTATTGAGAACGGACGGGTACTCGGAGTGAAGTTGCGTGACAATCTGACGGGTGAAACGCTTGAGGCGCGTGCGGAGATTACAGTCAATGCGGCTGGTATTTGGGGTACTTTGATTGCCAGGATGGCTGATGTCACAGTCAATATGTTCCCGGCGAAAGGCTCTTTGCTGGTGTTCGGACACCGTGTAAACAATATGGTGATCAACCGTTGCCGCAAACCTGCCAATGCCGATATATTGGTTCCCGGAGATGCGATTACGGTGATAGGGACAACCTCTGACCGTGTTCCCATTGAAACGGTTGATGATATGCGTGTCACTCCCGAGGAAGTGGATGTGCTTCTCACAGAGGGGGCGCAGCTGGCTCCGGCTTTGGCGACGACCCGTATCCTCAGAGCGTATGCGGGAGTGCGTCCTTTGGTTGCCAGTGACAACGATCCCTCCGGCCGTAGTATCAGCCGTGGCATAGTATGTCTCGATCATGAGACTCGTGATGGCTTGGCAGGGTTTGTTACTATCACGGGCGGAAAGCTGATGACTTACCGTTTGATGGCTGAGACCGCCACGGATATGGTATGTAAGAAGCTGAACATTGACAAGAAATGCGAGACTGCGACAACACCGCTTCCCGGTGCGGAGAAGAAAGATTCCCTGCAACCCAAGGGAAATGTGTACGCTTTCAATGCCAGAGTGGGACGACACGGTACGTTGGCAACGGAAATCCCTGCTGCCAGCGACTTGGAGAACGCCTTGGTATGTGAGTGTGAGGAGGTGACTGTGGGCGAGATAAAATATGTTGTGGAGAGACAGCATGTGAAAACTCTGACCCAGTTGCGCCGTCGTACCCGTGTGGGCATGGGTACTTGCCAGGGAGAGTTGTGCGCGCTTAGGGCTGCCGGTGTCTTGGGTGCGGCTTGCCATGTGGATGCCGACGAATCCAAGGCCGACCTTGCCGACTTCTTGAATGAGCGATGGAAGGGAATGTATCCCGTAGGATGGGGCGCGACATTGAACGAGGCCCAGTTGATGTCTAATATTTACCAAGGACTGTGCGGCTTGGACTGTGCGGTAAAATAATATAAGGAGGACAAAAACATGAAATATGATCAAATAATAATAGGCGGCGGGCTCAGCGGACTTGTCTGCGGCATCGCTTTAGCCAAGGCTGGAAAGAAAGTGGCGATTGTTGCGGCGGGGCAGAGTACCTTGCATTTCAGTTCCGGCTCTTTTGATTTGTTGGGATATGATGCGGAAGGAAACGCAGTGGAGAATCCCTTGGAGGCAGTTTCCAATTTGGATGAGGGGCATCCTTATAAGAAAATAGGCGTGGACAGTCTCCCGTCATTGGCGGATGAGGCTGCCAGTCTGTTTCAGGCAGCGGGTGTGTCTGTGAATGGAAATGCGGCAAAGAACCATTACAGAATAACCCCTATGGGAATGTTGAAGCCCACATGGCTGACCCTTGCGGGCAATGCTGTGAGTGAGGACGGAAAAACCTTGTCTCACAAACGGATATTGCTTGCAAACATTATTGGATTCATGGACTTCCCGGTTTCTTTTATCGCGGACAGCTTTACGAAACTGGGCGTTCAGGTGGAGACAAAGGACTTGGAGGTCTCCGCATTAAGGGATCGCCGTCACAGTCCTTCGGAGATGCGTTCCGCCAATATCGCCAAAGTCCTGTCCTGCGAGAGTACCATACAGGAGCTGGCAGACCAGTTGAATGTTTTCGCAGGAGATGTGGACGCCATTTATATGCCTACTGTGGTCGGGCTGACGGAGAACGAGGCTTTTGAAACGTTGAGGAGCAAGGTAAACAAACCTCTGTTTATGATGGCGACCCTCCCTCCCTCTGTTTCCGGCGTGCGTGTTCAGAACCTGTTGAAGAAGGATTTCACGAAACTGGGCGGTACATTCATGTTGGGAAGCAAGGCGTTGAAAGGTGTTGTTTCCGATGACAAGGTCGTGAATATAGAGGTTTCCAGTCTGCCGGATGAGAAATTGGAAGCGTCCGAATATGTCCTTGCCACCGGGTCTTTCCAAAGCAATGGATTGGTATCTAATTATATTAAGGTGTACGAACCGATATTCGACTTGGATGTGGATGCGGCAGAAAAACGTGAGGATTGGGTGAATACCGATGCGTATAAGGCTCAACCTTATATGAAATTCGGTGTGACGACCAATGCCAAACTGCAAGTTCAGAAAGGCGGAAAGACCATACAGAACATGTATGCGGTCGGTTCTGTCCTGAGCGGACACAATTCAATCAAACAGGCAGACGGAGAGGGAGTGGATATGATGAGTGCTCTCGCTGTCGCCAAAACCATTTTAAATAAGTAAATCCCCATGGCAGAGAATCTTCAATTGTTGAGTATCAGTGAAAAAGACCTTGAGCAATGTCTCAAGTGTTCTATTTGTTCTGTTTATTGCCCTGTTTCCGGGGTGACAACGGCTTATCCCGGACCCAAACACGCAGGTCCTGACGGAGAGCGTTACAGAATGAAAGATGTCAAATTCTTCGACGAGAAAGCTCTCAAGATGTGTCTGAACTGCAAACGCTGTGAGGTGGCGTGTCCGCAAGGCGTGCGGATAGGGGATATTATCCAGAGCGCGCGCATCAAATACTCCAACCATACTCCGAGTTTGCGGGATTTCACATTGGCAAATACCGATTTGGTCGGGGGAATGGCTACAATGGCTGCCCCGATAGCCAATTTCGCTACCGGGTTAGCCCCTGTCAAGGCTGTCCTCCATAGCGTTATGGGCATTGACAAGCACAGAACGTTTCCCGCATACACCTCCCAGAAATTCGAGACATGGTATAAAAAACATGCTGCGGCGGCGCAGAGCAAGTACAGCAGGCAGGTTAGCTACTTCCATGGCTGCTACGCCAACTATAATTTCCCGCAGTTGGGTAAGGATCTTGTGAAAGTAATGAATGCGATAGGCTACGGAGTACAGTTGCTGGAGAAGGAAAAGTGCTGCGGTGTCGCTCTTATCGCCAACGGAATGTCCCGTCAGGCTGCACGGCAGGGGGAGGTGAATATGGCTTCCATGCGCAAATCCGTGGCTGAGGGCCGTCCTGTCGTGACCACTTCCTCCACTTGTACCTTTACCATGAGGGATGAGTACAAGCATCTTCTTCATATAGATAATGAGGTGGCGCAGGAGAATCTGTCCCTTGCCACTCGTTTCATCTACCAGCTTGTGGAACAAGGAAAGGTCAGACTGGCATTTAAGACGGATTACAAGAAGCGTCTGGCTTACCATACGGCTTGCCACATGGAGAGAATGGGCTGGGCGATATATAGCACAGAGCTGATGAGAATGATACCTGGAGTGGATTTTGTTATGCTTGACTCGCTTTGCTGTGGTATTGCGGGAACTTACGGCTTCAAAAAAGAGAACTATGCGGTATCACAGAAGATAGGCGAGCCTTTGTTCAAGCAGATAGAGGATGCCCATGTGGACAATGTGGTGACAGACTGTGAGACTTGCAAATGGCAGATCGAGATGTCCACCTCGGCAAAGGTCCTGAATCCCATCTCTGTATTGGCGGAGGCCATTGATGTGGCGGAGACTATGAAGTTGAACAAGCAGGAATAAGGACAAAAAGTACAGGCTATAAGAAATTTAATGTAGGAATGAGTACTTTTAACTCAGTCTGTCGTCATGGCTGCTTGTTGCGATATGGCGATAGGTCTGGAGGGAAAGGACATATAAAAACACAGGAATAAACATGACAAAGACAACAACGAAATCTTTTTTGTATTGGCAGTGGCGGACTATCATTGCTACGATGATAGGCTACGCGCTCTTTTATTTTGTTAGAAAGAACTTTTCTTTCGCCATACCGGGGCTTAGTGCCGAGTACGGTATCACGAAGACGAGCTTTGGTATCATCATGACATTGGTTACGGTGGTGTACGGCTTGTCCCGTTTCCTCAACGGATTTGTGGCGGACAGGGTGAATGCGAGGTATCACATGGCTTTGGGACTGCTTCTGTGCGCCATTGCCAATTACGCTTTTGGCTATGGAGCGGATATAAGTACCCTGATTACGGGTGAGACTTCCGGCTCTCAGTTCACAAACATGATGGTTCTTGTTTTTGGAGTAATCATTTTGCTGAACAATCTGTTCCAGGGAACAGGATTCCCTCCCTGCGCGCGTTTGCTGTCCCACTGGATTCCAGCCAATGAGCTGGCTACAAAGATGTCTATCTGGAATACTTCCCACTCCATAGGTGCGAGTATCGTAGCCATTTTGTGCGGTTATGTCATGGGTACTTTTGGCACAAACATGGCGGCAAACCCCGAAATCGTTGCCAACATCGCGGCAAATCTTCATATAGATATGAACGATGCTGTAAAGATGCAGGGAGTTGTCGAGTCTGCAGCACACATGGGCGCATGGCGTTGGTGCTTCTGGATTCCCGCTACCATTGCTTTGGCAGGTTCTTTGGGAATCTTTATATTCCTGCGTGACACGCCTTCCTCTGTTGGTTTGCAGGAGATACATACCGTAAACAAGAAAGGCAAGGAAGGCGGTGCGGAGTATAAGGAGTTTATTCGCCGGATGGTGTTCCGTAACAAATGGATTTGGATCTTGGGTATCGCCAATTTCTTTGTCTACGTTGTGCGTTTCGCAGTTTTGGACTGGGGCCCCACGTTCCTCAAGGAAGCCCGTGGAATGTCGCTTTCCAATGCCGGCTGGACTGTTGCCGTGTTTGAGATATTCGGTATCTTGGGAATGTTGTTCAGCGGATGGGCTACCGACAAGTGGCTGAAGGGGAAGGCGCACCGCACCTGCCTGTTCTGTATGGCTGGTGTGGCGATATTCATGTCCATATTCCTCCTGTTGCCCCACGGAACTCCCATGTGGGAGATGGTCATAGTCCTGGCTATGGCGGGCTTCTGCATCTATGGGCCGCAGGCGTTGATAGGAATATCAGCGGTAAACCAGGCGACAAACCGCGCGGCTGCGACAGCCAATGGTCTTATCGGTATGTTCGGCTATGCCAGCGGTCTGGTTTCCGGCATCGGTGTCGGTATCTTTGTGGATATGATGAACAAGGTGAATCCCGACAAGAGCTGGGATTACGTTTTCATGGGCATGATAGGCATAGCCGTTCTGGGTATACTGGTATTTGCTGCCATGTGGAACGCCAAAGCCGATGCTTACGACGAGGCAGAGAAAATCGCACAATAAGAAATAGAATATATTTAGGATAAATAATATGGATACCAGAACATCTCCCAGTATGTCCGTTCCGACAGCCGCCTGACCCTTTTCTCCCG
>CAVEJA010000095.1:540-2547 GCA_963615745.1 Duodenibacillus sp. | reverse complement strand
GTGGAGGAAGTGTACTGCGAGTATATTCCCGATACAAAAACGGGAGAGCCGGAATCCAACAGGAAAGTCAAGGGTACAATACATTGGGTGAGCGTCGCTCATGCGGTACAGGCGGAAGTCCGCCTGTATGACCGTCTTTGGAAAGTGGAGAATCCCCGTGACGAGTTGTCCCGTTTGCAGAAAGAGGAAGGCTTGTCTGCGGTGGATGCGATGAAGCGGATGATAAATGAGCATTCTCTGGAAGTGCGCAAGAACTGTTTCGTGGAATCTTTCTTGAAAGGGACAAAGCCTTTGGATCACTTCCAGTTCCAGCGTATAGGGTATTTCTGTACGGACAAGGACTCCACGGCAGATCGTCTGGTGTTTAACAAGACGGTAAGTCTGAAGGACACTTGGGCTAAAATGAACAAATAAATAATACGATAGAAACTATGTTGATGGACTTGTTACAAGGATTGTTGGACAATCTGAATTATCTGAATATCACTATTCTGATGATTATTGAAAGCTCGGCTATACCTTTTCCCTCGGAAGTGGTTGTTCCTCCTGCCGCTTACATGGCGGCAGAGAACGGAAAGCTGAGTATACCGCTTATTATTCTGTTTGCTACGCTGGGTTCAGCCATAGGGGCTATCATAAATTATGTGGCGGCTTTCTATGTGGGGAGACCTATAATTTACAAGTTTGTAAATAGCAGATTGGGTCATCTCTGCTTGTTGAATCAGGAGAAGATGGAACAGGCGGAAGCCTATTTTGACAAGAAAGGGGCGGTGGCGACATTGGTGGGTCGTCTTCTTCCCGGTATTCGCCAGCTTATCTCCATTCCTGCGGGCTTGGCAAGGATGCATTTCGGCTATTTCCTCCTATACACGGTTATAGGTGCGGGGATATGGAATGTGATTCTGGCGGCTTTGGGATGGTATTTGCAGAAGATTGTTCCTTTGGAGCAGTTGAATGCGGCTGTAAAACAGTATGAGCAACCCATAGTCTGGGGCATCTGCATCATTGTAGCCCTGGCGATAATTTACTACGTTGTAAAGAAGTATTTGGCGAGAAAGGCAGGGTAGTTCCTGTGTGGAAAAGATAGTTTTAGCGGTCTGAAATGTTGTATCAGTAACATTTCAGACCGCTTTTCTTTTGTTTCCGTTTGTCGGAAACTGGTTGTTAATGGTGGCAATACATGGTAGGGTCTACCACATATTTGTCTCCTTGGAGCTTTATCTTCCCCTTGCTTTTCAAGAAGTCGATAAGTTGCGGTGCGGATAAGTCGCTGTCGTGACAGGTACAGAACGTTTCCTCTTTGCCGAAATGCTCGTAAATAGCTTCCAACAGCTCCTGCTCAGTGAAAATTTTTCCTTCCATCATGTGGAGAACCTCATGTCCTTTTGTCATAAATGCTTGTTTTATTAGGTTGCAGGCACAAAGTTAGGAATAACTTTGAATATAAACAGGGAGGTGGAGAAAATGGTATGGAATCCATGTCTTTCATGAATAGCAAAGCTAACTCTGCGGTTTGGCACTCCTAACTCCGCGAGTTAGAAAAATTACTCCGCGAGTTACGAGGCGTAAACCGCGGAGTTAGCACTCGTAAAACGGCGACTTTTTTACTCGTCAAAGTTTGACGAGTAAATTTCTCCGCAGTTTAGTAACTAAAAAGTTTTATCAAAAGTGGCGTTCCTATTGTCTGGGAAGAGAAAATTCCGTATTTTTGTATCAACAGAAACAGAGACTGTATCGGTTTGAATGGGATACTCATCAAATAATTCAGAAATGCCGAGAAAAAAGTTCTCAGGTTTGATGGCGGGCTGCCTTTGAGCAGATTACAAAGAACCGGGACAACTCAAATCCTTTTCGTTCGGAGTTTCATCACATCACCGATACGGTCTTTTTCTTTTTCTCCCACAGATCGATAAAATACCCCAGCTTGTATAGTTTGAATACGAGGAGTGAAGGATGCTTCCCCAGAAGATTCCTTTTCTCCATCCTGTGCAGGAGATGGTGCAAGAC
>CAVEJA010000095.1:0-530 GCA_963615745.1 Duodenibacillus sp. | reverse complement strand
GTGCAAGACGGCAAAGAGAGGGGTGAGATGCAGGCGTGACAGTTTTTTGTACAGGGAGAGCAAGTGAGAGCCTGTCCCTATTTTGTCTTGTAAGAGGTACAGATTCTGTAATGCCTTCTCTGTTTTTTCCAGATAGTCGGCGTTGGTGTCTATCCCGGTGTGGACAAGCGGATTGTCTATGTGGAGGATGCGGAAATGATTCTCTTGTAGTTCTACACCGAACAAGGTGTCTTCGTATCCGTACTGGCTTAGAGAGGAATCGAAACGAACCGTGTCGAACACGCTTTTTCGGAGCATGATGTTGAATGTGGTGAAGTTCTGGTAGGGCTTTCTGTTCCGATATGCCAATGTTCGGATGTTTTTGGCGTTCTTCTCGTATTTGAATCGCAGCTGGTTGTCCGGGCGTGAATATCTGGGGGAGGTGAGTATGCCCCCGCAAAGGACATCGTAGCCTGTGATATGTTCCAGGTATCGGGACACAAAATGGGGCGACGGGATTTCCGCATCGCTGTCAATAATCAGTATAAAAG
>CAVEJA010000094.1:7865-17383 GCA_963615745.1 Duodenibacillus sp. | reverse complement strand
CCCGTTAATAGTGGTTATATGCCATTCGTGTGCGTCTGCGTTATGCTCCATGACCAGTTCCTTGACATCTATCTTCCCCTCTTTCGATGTCTCTCCAGCCTGGATGGACAGAGGAGAGAATATGAAGAGCGATAGAAGCACCAATAGAGAACAGAACCTACTGAATATTCTTATTTCCATAAATCTTCTTTTCTAATGAGATGAAAAACAGGCTTTCGCCGATTAAATTCATAATGACGAACAATCCGAATCCGATGAGGAAAGTCGTGGCGAGGGCTTTGGTCAGAATAAGTGTGCCTAACGCTGCCAGAACACCGCAGAATATAAATTCTCCTACCATATGCACCAGATAGTAGCGGGCCAAGGTAATGGCTGCTTTTCGGGTAGCTTTGATGTAGAACCGTGTGGATGCGAATTGATATACCAGGACAAGCATGCAGCAAGTGCTGAAAATGCCTATGGTGGGTGCGTCAAATCCTTTTTGCAGGAGCAGAATGATCGCACCCAGAACAACGTATGTTATAAGGGTGGTGAGGAGCATTCTTCCTGTTTTCGGAGCTTCCTTGTACGGGTATGTCTGCGGATTCTCTGGCATAGGTATGGGATTAGCGTTCTTCTATACAGACTGAAACATTGTTATGCGCCACATTGATGAAGCCTCCCTTTATCTGAAGTTCCTTTATTTCGGGGGTCTTGTAGATAATGGTGCCCTCTCCCAATGTGGAGATAATGGCGGCGTGATTGTCCAGTACCTCGAAACTACCTTTCATTCCGGGTACGGAAATAGACTGTACCTCGCCATTGAAAATGGTCTTTTCTGGAGAATAAATGGATAATTTCATGTTTCTAAGATTGTCGGTTATCCCTTTTGGGCTTCTTCTATCAGTCTCTTTCCTTTTGCGATAGCGTCTTCTATCGTTCCGACATTGAGGAACGCTTGCTCGGGAAGGTCGTCTACCTCACCGTCCATAATCATGTTGAAGCCTTTGATGCAGTCCTCCAGTGATACCATGACACCCGGAAGTCCTGTGAATTGTGAGGCGACAGTAAACGGCTGGCTTAGGAATCGTTGTACCCGTCGGGCTCTGTTCACAATGAGTTTGTCCTCGTCGGATAGCTCGTCCATACCCAGGATAGCTATGATATCCTGAAGTTCCTGGTATTTCTGTAAGATATGTATCACCCGTTGTGCGCAGTCGTAATGTGCCTTGCCCACGATGGATGCGTCCAGAATACGTGATGAGGAAGCCAGAGGGTCTACGGCAGGATAGATGCCCAGCTCTGTAATCTTTCGGCTTAGCACGGTGGTGGCGTCCAAATGGGAGAAAGTGGTGGCAGGAGCAGGGTCGGTCAGGTCGTCCGCAGGGACATACACTGCCTGTATGGAGGTGATAGAGCCTTCCTTGGTGGAGGTGATACGTTCCTGCATTGCTCCCATTTCACTTGCCAATGTGGGCTGGTAGCCTACGGCGGAGGGCATACGCCCCAGCAGGGCTGACACCTCGGACCCTGCTTGCGTGAAGCGGAATATGTTGTCAATGAAGAATAGGATGTCGGAAGTCTTTCCCTCTTTTGCCCCCATGTCCCGGAAAGATTCTGCCACAGTCAGACCCGAGAGGGCAACAGAGGCGCGTGCGCCGGGAGGTTCGTTCATCTGGCCGTACACAAGTGTGGCCTGACTCTTGGCTACTTCGTCGTAATCGACTTTGGACAAGTCCCATTTGCCTTCTTCCATAGCCTTTTTGAACTCATCTCCATACTTGATTACCCCAGCCTCGATCATTTCACGGAGCATGTCGTTTCCCTCGCGGGTACGCTCTCCAACGCCTGCGATGACAGAGAATCCGTCGTGTCCTTTTGCCACATTGTTGATCAGCTCCATGATAAGTACCGTCTTTCCTACACCGGCTCCGCCGAACAGACCGACTTTACCTCCTTTTACATAGGGCTCGAGCAGGTCTATCACCTTGATTCCTGTGGTAAGGATTTCCTGGGAGGTCTTCAAATCCTCGAATTTTGGGGCGGGATGATGAATCGGGGCTGCCTCTTCCATATCGAAAGTCTTCATGCCGTCTATGGCATTTCCCGTGACATTCAGCAGTCGTCCCTTGATTTGATTGCCGGTAGGCATCTTGATGGGCGCGCCTGTTTGTTCAACCTCCAAACCTCTGCCCAGTCCGTCAGTACTGTCCATAGCGACGGTTCGGACTGTATTTTCACCGATATGCTGTTGGACTTCCAGAATTAGCTCGCTGCCGTCCGGGCGGGTTACCCTTAAGGCATCGTGGATTCTTGGAAGCACTTCGGAGGCATTTTTTCCCTCAGTGTCGAAAAAAACATCCACAACAGGACCTATTACCTGAGAGATGTGTCCGTTAATTTGTGACATGTATCTGTGTTTTTTTATTTGATTTTCTTTAGATGGACAGCTCTTCCTGGACTTTGAGAAGTTCCGGGCTGACTGTCTTCTGGCATGTGACGGCGTCGCTCAGGGGGACATATACCATCTCGTCGTTCTTGACGCCGATCATAATGTTTCTTTGCCCTTGCAGTATGGCCTTGACTGCGGCTACTCCCATGCGGCTTGCCAGGATTCTGTCGTTTGCAGTTGGGGAGCCGCCTCTTTGCACATGCCCCAGAATGGATACGCGGGTGTTGAAATCGGGGTATTCGTTCTTCATGCGCTCCGCATAATACAGTGCGCCTCCTTTGGGGTTGTCGGGGCTTTCACATACAATGACAATACAACTTTTCTTGCTCTTGCGGATACCGCGGTTCATGAATTTGGCGAGTTGGTCCTCGTCTGTCTTGTATTCTGGGATGATGGCGGCTTCCGCACCACTGGCGATACAGCTGTTTTGAGCCAGGAATCCGGCGTCCCTTCCCATCACCTCTACGAAGAAGATGTTCTGGTTGCTCTGGGCGGTGTCTCTCAACTTGTCCACACTTTCTATGATGGTGTTGATGGCCGTGTCGTAACCTATGGTACTGTCAGTTCCATACAGGTCGTTGTCAATAGTCCCGGGAAGACCTATACATGTGATATCGTACTCGTCCGCCAGTTGTTTCGCCCCGGTCAGAGACCCGTTTCCGCCGATGACGACGAGAGAGTCAATCCCTGCGGCTTGCAGTTGCTCGAAAGCTTTCTTTCGTCCTTCGGGAGTAGGAAATTCTTTGGAGCGGGAACTGCGGAGGATTGTACCTCCCCGCTGTATGATATTGCTTACATCTTCTGTCGTAAAGTCTTTGATCTCTCCTGCGATAAGCCCTTCATAACCTCTGTAAATTCCTTTTACAGCAAATCCGTTTGAAATTGCGCTTCTGGTAACCGCTCTGATGGCAGCGTTCATACCTGGAGAATCTCCTCCTGATGTGAGGATTCCTATACATTTTGTCAGTGTCTTAGCCATATTGATCTCATTTTTCTCTCTACAAAAATAGCTAAATTACAAAGGCTGTTTCTGTTTTAGATGGTCTTTCCTTTCTTAAGGAAGCTCTTTTATTTCCTCGGTGCAAAATTAGCGAATGGAAAATTATAAATGTAATCTGCATTTCTCAAAATTTTCAAAAAAAGGCTTCGTTCTCGAAAAATCGGACACCTGGAACATTTTTTTGGATGTATGGGTGGGGTTGATGGTCGTGGTTAGTGTCCTATGTTTCCTTAGCAAAGGTAATAAGTGTTCCTTTTCTTAAATGCAGATGTTCTATTGAAAGATTCGATACGAGCTATGCGTATGGAAGATATGTCGGGAAAGGGATGCTTATTCCTGTATTCTGAAAGTGACGATGTAGTCGTCCCGTACTCTGCGGAGGGCGGGTACACATTCATCAAGCATCCCCAGGTCATATATGTCTATTCCTGTGTCGGAATAGAGGTAGTCTGTTTCGATGCCTAAAGTGGTATCATCGTACCTTGTAATGTTCTTTTCGGGGAAGAGGGTTTGCAGCTTGTCTATGGCGGCGGTCATGAATTTGTTCAATTCAGGGCCGTAGTTGTATGCGGTAAATTTGCGAAAGACAAGCAGCTCGTCACTTTCCATAGATATATCAGCGTGAAAAAGGATGATAGTGCAAACTTACGAAAAACATTCTAAGTAGCCAAAACACCCTGCTTGTATGGGGCGGGGGTGATTCCCGTGCCTGTTCTTGTCCATAATATTATGGTATACCTACTTATATATATGGTAGATTTGTGGAGGCAGGGCTTGGACGGTTCGTGATTATTCCCTATCTTTGGACATGAAGAATAAAACGAATGAATTATGATACACCGTTTGTTGGAATTTTTAGACGAGTCTCCTGTCAATTTTCTTGCGACAGCCGCTGTGGCGCAACGACTTGACAATGCGGGTTTTGATGCTTTTCAGGCATCGGATTCATTGCAGGAAGTGCAGCCTGGCGACCAATTTTATTTTACGAAGAACGGCTCTTCCATTTATGCTTTCCGCATGGGGAGGAAACCGATAGGGGAAGCTGGCTTCCGTCTGATTTGCGCCCATTGTGACTCTCCTACGTTCCGTATCAAGCCTAATGCGGAGATAAAAGGCGAGGGAGGGGTGGTGAAACTGAATACGGAGGTCTATGGCGGCCCTATCCTGTCTACTTGGTTTGACCGTCCTCTTAGTCTGGCTGGGCGGGTTGTCCTGCGGACGGAAGATCCCTTGAACCCGGAGACCCGTTTGCTGCACATCAGGAAACCTCTGTTGCAGATACCGAATCTGGCAATCCATTTCAATCGCCAGGTGAATGACGGTGTGAGGCTCAGCAAGCAGAAAGATATGTTGCCTGTTCTGGGTATCATCAATTCCGAATTGGAGGACGGGGATTTGTTATACCATATTATAGGAGATGAGTTGGGCGTGGAGATAGACGATATTCTGGATTTTGATTTGTATCTGTACGACTGTACCCCTGCCTGTCTCTTTGGCGCGCATGATGAGTTTGTTTCTTCCGGCCGTTTGGATGACCTTTCCATGGTTCATGCCGGGCTGTCTGCTCTGATAGATGCCCAGCCTGACATTCCCGATGTGACACAAGTGCTGGCTGTGTTTGACAATGAGGAGACGGGTTCTCAGACCAAGCAGGGGGCGGGAAGTCCTTTCCTGGCATCCTTGATTTCCCGTATTTCTATGGCGCAGGGCGGAACGCCTGATGATTTCTATCGGGCGATAGAGAAGTCCTTCATGATTTCGGCGGACAATGCCCATGCCTGGCATCCCAATTATGCGGAAAAGTATGATTTGACAAACCATCCTGTGATGGGCGGAGGGCCTGTGATTAAGTTCAATGCCGCCCAGAAGTACGCCAGTGATGCGGTGTCCGCATCTGTTTTTGCCAGTATCTGTGAGAAGGCGGGCGTGCCTTGCCAGCGTTTTGTCAATCACAGCGATGTGGCGGGCGGAAGCACTCTGGGAAATATCCTGGCATCATCCCTCCCTTTGCGGGGAGTGGATATGGGGAATCCTATATGGGCGATGCACAGTGCGCGTGAAACGGGTTCTGTAACCGACCATTTGTATTGCATCAGGGCTTTCACGGTCTTTTATGAATTATAGAAAGACGATGATGAGCAAGGGGCTGGAAAAAATTCCAGCCCCTTGTTTTTTCTCTTCTTGTGCCTGTAAGAAGTGTCAGTCCTTGGATTCCAAGTACCAGACACCGCTGTCGTAGATTTTTACCAGCTGTGGATTCAGTCCCTGGTTGATGAGCCACTCTCCCTTGAACTGATGGTTGTTCGCCCAGAATGAGGGCTTGTCATTGTTCAGTTCCTTGATGGTATATGTCTTGTCGGGATGGAGGCCGTGCAATCTGATGAGCGGCGTTTTTGTCCTGCTCTGGTATCTGATGCAGAATGCGAAAAGGACTGCCCGTTTTTTGTCCTTTGAAACATACATCAGGGCGGAGTGGTTGTTCTGATAGGGTGATATGAGCCTGTAAAGGTCTCCTTCCTCGATCAAATCCCGGAATCCCTTGTATGAGGCGATGGCTTTCCGGGCGAAAGCCTTTTCCTCTTCTGTCATCTTCTTGGGCTGCAATTCCATGCCGAGGCGTTCCGTGGAAGCCAGGTCAAAACGGAATTTGAGCGGTGTGATGTTCTGGGTTTGATGATTCGGTACGGCTGAGACATGGGAGCCGGTGGCGCAGGCGGGGTAAATCATGTTTGCGCCATACTGGATGAATATGCGGCTTAGTCCCTCTGTGTTGTCGGAAGTCCATACCTCGTCAAAGTAGTTCAAAGCTCCGTAGTCCACTCTTCCTCCACCGCTGGAGCAGGATTGCACGATGGTTTCGGGGTACTTCTCACGGATGCGCTTCATGACTTTGTACAAGCCTTGGATGTATTGGATGTAGAATTTGCCCTGGTTGTCCAGATACGACGAGCCGAATCCCTCAATATGTCTGTTGCAATCCCATTTGATATAGTCGATTTTTCCCTTGGCGAGTTGCATCGTGTTGTCGAATACGCTGAATACGAAGTCCTGTACTTGTGGGTTTGACAGATCCAGAATCCACTGGTTGCGTGTGGTGGTGGCTTCTCTTCCTGCCGATTTGACAATCCATTCGGGATGCTTGCTTGCCAGTATGCTCTTGGGATTTACCATTTCCGGCTCTATCCAGATGCCGAATTTGAGGTTTTTCTTGTGGGCATAGTCTGCGATGTATTCAATCCCTTCGGGTATTTTTGCGGTGTTTGTCTGCCAGTCTCCCAGTCCCTGCTGTGTGGAGTTCCTGGGATATTCAGTTCCAAACCATCCGTCGTCCAGTACGAACATCTCCAGTCCCATACTGGCGGCATCGTCAATCATGTTTGTCAGCGTTTGGGTGTTGAAGTCGAAATAAGCTCCCTCCCAGCTGTTAAGCAGGGTGGGGACGAGCTTTCCCTGGGAGTGGAGGCAGTAGTTCCTCGCCCAGTCATGAAGGTTTCGGCTGGCTTGTCCGGCCCCTTGCGTGCTGAATGTCCATACCATTTCGGGAGTGATGAATGTTTCTCCCTTTTTTAGAGGGTAGGGGCTTGCGTGGTTGTTCATTCCGCAGAGGATGTTCAGTCTGTCTGTCTCGTCGATTTGGAAGGAGAGCTTGTAGTTTCCGCTCCATTCCAAAGCCCCTGCGATGACCTCGCCATGGTTTTCGTCGAAACTTCCTGTGTTAAGGCTGAGCAGGAAAGAGGGGTTTTCTGTGTGGGTTGTCCGCACGCCCATCTTGTTTTCAATGACTTTTATTCCGTGGGTCAGCACTTCCTGGTCAATTTGCATCTCTCTTGCCCATGAGCCGTAGAAATGTGTCAGCAGGTATTTCTCTGCTTTAAGGTTGATGGCGGACGATGCGAAGTTGTCCAGTACGATGCTTTTGTTTCCTTTGTTGGCTATTTCGGTATGTGTCGTGATGACATCCTCGTCAGTATATGCGGTGAAGATGAGCTTGACTTCCAATGCGGTCTTGCTGTCTCTGAGGAGGATTTCTGTCTTGTTTACGGAGGATTGTACGGATTGGCATGAGTGGGAGATGTACTTCAGCTCGGTATTGGCATCGGTGTCGCTGTATCTGACAGCCAATGCGGGCTCGTTGAAATATCTTCCTCCGCGGGAAGGATATGCCATCGGCTCTGTCCCGTAGTCTGCTCTTCTGTATGAATGGTAGTCTTTGTATTGCTCCGGGTTGCCGGTCTTCGCCCCATAGTGTTGGAACAGGAGCGTTCCGTGGTCATCGGTGCTGAAGACCATGGATGTGTTTTTCGTACTGACGGAAAAGAATACGGGGCTTGCGGTACAGTCTATGCCAACCGGCAGGAAGAACGCAAGAAGTGCGATGAATCGAAAGAGGTGTTTCATATTGTAATAATTGTATTGTTTTGGGATTAGTTCCATACGGGGTCTTTGGGATATGCGGGCGGGGTTGCGCTTTCATAGATAGTGCTGCCTGTTTCCAGGGCGTTTCCCTCTATGATGTCGGTCTGCGTGTAGGTGTTTCCGTAGGGGTCTGTGGCAACCACCTTTACTTTTGCGTCAGGGTTCTTCAGTTTGTGGACGAACATGTGCTTGCATGAGTTGATATAACTGTTTCTGTTGCTTTTCATGATATGCCCGCGGCCGAGAATGCCCACGTGGTATCCTATCGCCCACCAGTCTTTGCTGGATTGGAGGGACGGGGTCTGGTCTTCTTTTCCCGTGGGTTTCATGTGGTGCATTTCTCCTTGGAGCGTGCCGTCCTCGTAGATTTGCACTTTCCATCCCTCTTCCCAGCCGAACACGTTGGCGAGAATGGTCTCTTTTCCGAATGGCAGTTGGAAATTCTCATACG
Source organism: Duodenibacillus sp. (assembly GCA_963615745.1). GTDB lineage: Bacteria > Bacteroidota > Bacteroidia > Bacteroidales > Bacteroidaceae > UBA6382. The sequence goes on along the minus strand of CAVEJA010000094.1, from coordinate 9,085 downwards.
ATCCGCCGAAGCGGCTGTCCCCTCTGTAAAGGCGTATCTGGAAGTTCTTGTCACATTCACTTCCTTTCCATACTTGATTGACAATTCTGTTCCCTTCGATGGTTACGATTTTGTACCCGTTGGGTGTGCCGTCTCCGTTAAGCCGGGAACGCCACCATGTGCCGGAAGCTGCGGCGAGGTTGTACTCTTTTGTTCCGTCGGGATGGATGTAGGAGGTGTTTGTGTGAATGTGTCCGGAGAAGATCACCCGGTTTTCGAACCTGTTGAGAAGACCCAGTATGGCTTCTTTGTTTTTTGTCGAGTATATGGGGATGTGTGCGCAGAGAATGATGAGTTTGTCTTTGGGGACATAGGAGAGGTCTTTTTCCAGCCAGGATAGTTGTTCTGCGGTGAATTCCCCGTGATATTTGGATGCCTTGTTCATGACATCGTACATGACGTTGTCCATGGTGATGATATGGGCGTTTCCTCTGTTCCAGCTGTAATTGACCGGTCCGAAGATGTCCTCGAACATACGCTTGTACCGAATCATCGGGGTGGGGTTCAGCTCGTCTGTTGCCAGTCCTTCGCTGATATGGTCATGGTTTCCTACGGTCTGGAATACGGGCATGGTCATGTTCTGCGTTTCCATTTCCTCTTTCATCAGCGGCAGGATAAAGGAGGTGTTGAACTCGCCTTCCGTATAGCTGATGTCCCCAAGGGTGATGCCGTAGTTGGGCGTGCGGGTCTTTTTGGCTGATTTTCTGATGTCCTGGATGGTCTCGCAGTGGAATCTGCGCACATGGCGCACGTTCATACACTGGGGGTCGGCAATGAGGAAAAGGGTGAATTTCCTCTCCGCCCCTCTCTTTTTCGGTGTGAGGATGAAATCGTAGATGGAGTCTCTCTCTAACTTTTTGTAGAATACAGGCTGTCCGTTGCGTATGGGGATTTCGTATTCGGAGGGGATGGAGTAATGCACATAATAGGCGGCTTTGTTGCGCTCGAAACAGTATCTGCCGTCTTTGCCGGTTCGGACGGAGGTGAATCCGTCGCTGACGACGATGTTGGAAAGAGGCTCTCCCTTGCTGTTGGTGACAGTTCCCTTTACTTTTGTCGTCCTTGCCGGACTGAAAAGAAACGTGCAGGACAAAAGACAGATGATGGTGATGCGTGATTTCGTCATGATAATAATGGTGTTGTTTGTGCAAAGATAATCTTTTTTTCGTTCTTGCTTCCCG
>CAVEJA010000094.1:0-7855 GCA_963615745.1 Duodenibacillus sp. | reverse complement strand
GCGTGCGCAGGCTCTTACATCCGTATGATTTTCAAGGCAAAAAGTTTGTGCCAATGTTTTGCCGTTTCTGAAAAAAAAAGTAATTTTGCACGCCGATTATTATCAAACGGGCGGAAAACCCGTGAGAAAAGTGTGGAAGCGGCTGTTTGCTTTTGGCCGGGCGGCAGATGCGGAAGCACAGAAAGTAAAGTAGTTATCAAATAAAAACATTAACAAAGTGAACACTTTAAGTTACAAAACAATCTCCGCGAACAAGAACACTGTGGACAAGAAGTGGGTCGTAGTGGACGCATCAGACCAGATTTTGGGTCGTCTTGGTTCTAAAGTTGCAAAACTCCTTCGTGGAAAGTACAAACCTAATTTTACCCCACATGTGGATTGTGGCGACAATGTCATTATTATCAATGCCGAGAAAGTGAAACTGACCGGAAACAAATGGAATGACAGAGTTTATCTTCGTTACACGGGTTATCCTGGCGGACAGCGCGAGACTACTCCCGCTCAGATGCTGGCAAAACCAAACGGTGCTGACAGACTGATGAGAAAGGTGGTTAAGGGTATGTTGCCCAAAGGTCCTCTGGGTGCCAAGCTGCTGAACAACCTTTATGTTTATGCAGGAAGCGAGCACAAGCAGCAGGCTCAGAACCCGGAAATTATTGATATTAATTTGTATAAATAATTATAAGAATGGAAGTAATAAACGCATTAGGCAGACGTAAAAGTGCTGTTGCCCGTGTCTATCTTTCCGAAGGTACTGGTAAAATTACGATTAATAAAAGAGATATTGCAGAATATTTCCCCTCTCCGCTTCTTCAGTATGTGGTAAGACAGCCGTTGGAGGCTCTCGAGGTATTGGAGAAGTATGACATAAAGTTGAATATCATGGGCGGTGGCTTCACCGGTCAGTCTCAGGCTGCCCGTCTGGCGATTGCCCGCGCCCTGGTGAAGATCAACGGTGAGGACAAAAAATTACTTCGTTCCAAAGGTTTCATCACCCGCGATTCCCGTGAGGTTGAGCGTAAGAAACCGGGACGTCCAAAGGCACGCCGCAGATTCCAGTTCAGCAAGCGTTAATTTATTACAGCGTTATTTGGACTTTGGAAGAGTTTAGTATCTAAACAGCCGGGATTCCTTCCCAAATGGACTACTCGGATGTTGGTTCGGTAAACAAAAAAGAAAGTAAACAATTAAAACAAAAAGACATGTCTAGAACAAATTTTGACCAATTATTGGAAGCTGGTTGCCATTTCGGCCACTTGAAAAGAAAATGGAATCCAGCAATGGCTCCCTATATTTTTATGGAGCGCAACGGAATACATATCCTTGATTTGCATAAAACAGTAGCCAAAGTAGATGAGGCTGCTGCCGCCATGAAGCAGATAGCAAAATCAGGAAAGAAGATTTTATTTGTAGCTACTAAGAAACAGGCAAAGGAAGTTGTCGCAGAGAAAGCCGCTTCCGTGAATATGCCTTATGTAATCGAGCGTTGGCCGGGCGGTATGCTGACCAATTTCGCCACCATCCGCAAGGCTGTGAAGAAAATGGCGAACATAGACAAGCTGACCCAGGACGGAACTTTCGCCAATCTTTCCAAGCGTGAGGTTCTCCAGATTTCCCGCCAGCGTGCGAAATTGGAGAAGAACCTTGGTTCTATTGCGGATCTGACCCGTCTTCCTTCCGCACTTTTTGTTGTGGATGTATGCAAGGAGGCTATTGCTGTGCATGAGGCGAACAAACTGGGTATTCCCGTATTCGCTATGGTTGATACCAATTCCGACCCTCGCAATGTAGACTTTGTCATCCCTGCCAACGATGATGCCACCAAGAGTATCGAGGTTGTCCTCGACGCTTGTTGCGCGGCTATTGCGGAAGGCTTGGAGGAGCGCAAGGTAGAGAAGGCTGATGCCGAGGCTGCCGAGGCGCAGGCAGAGACCCCGGCGGAGGAAGAGGCAAAGCAGCCGCGCCGCCGCCGTACCACCCGTGCGCGCAAGGAGGAGGCAGAAGCTCCTGCTGAGACCGAGGCTAAGGCAGAGGAGACTGCAGAATAACCATTTGTTTCAACAATCTAATTAAAACAATAAATTATGGCTAGTTTAGCAGATATTCAGAAACTCCGCAAACTTACAGGTGCCGGCATGATGGATTGCAAGAAGGCACTTGAGGAGGCAGGAGACAACATAGACACGGCGGTTGAGATTGTTCGCGCAAAAGGACAGGCTATCGCTGCAAAACGTTCCGACCGCGAGGCTTCCGAAGGTTGCGTGCTCTGCAAGGCGGAAAACGGTTTTGGCGCAATGATCGCCTTGAAGTGCGAGACAGACTTCGTGGCTACCAATGCGGACTTCGTCAAATTGGCAAAGGACATCCTTGATGCGGCTTTCGCTGCCAAGGCAAAGACTTTGGACGAGGTTAAAAACATCAAACTGGGTGACAAGACCATCGCTGACCTGGTAACAGAGCGCAGCGGTATAACAGGTGAGAAGATGGAATTGGATGGTTACAACACCATCGAAGGCACGGATATTACCTGCTACAATCACCAGAACAAGAACATGCTTTGCACCATGGTCGCTTTGAACGAGGCTGGTCATGCTGAGACAGGCAAGCAGATTGCCATGCAGATTGCAGCGATGAACCCTATCGCTATCGACGAAGCCGGAGTTCCCGAGGAGATTAAGGCTGAGGAGCTCAAGGTGGCTATCGAGAAGACAAAGGAAGAGCAGGTGGAGAAAGCCGTTCAGAACGCATTGAAGAAGGCTGGCTTCAACCTCTACATCGCTGAGAACGAGGAACACATTGCCGAAGGCATTGCCAAAGGCAATATCACCGAGGCTCAGGCTGACGAGATCCGTAAGATTAAGAAAGAGACAGCCGAGCAGAAACTTGCCAATATGCCGGAGCAAATGATTCAGAACATTGCAAATGGCCGTATGGCGAAGTTCTACAAGGAATCCTGTCTTTTGAATCAGGAGTACTGTATGGACGGTTCCAAGACGGTAGCGCAGATCTTGAAGGAGGCTTCCTCTTCTTTGACTGTGACGGCTTACAAGCGTTTCACACTTCGTGCTGACTAATTAGAGGGACGAGAGTTTTCTCTTTTAAGATAGGAGCAGGGGCTGCAAATTTTTGCAGCCCCTGTTTTTGTGGTATTCGCACCCCGTTTCAAGGTGTCGGGGAGGGCGGTTGTTTGGACGGAATCCCATAGTGCCGTACAATGGCTTCTGGGGATGGTTTTGTTAAAATTCGGGATTTGCGGGTGTCGGTTGGGCGCATAATATGAGGTTATTTCTGCCTTGCGGGAACAACTTGCGGAGACAGACTTGCCAACTCTGCGGTTTAGGGGTCGTAACTCTGTGTTTTTCGCCTTGAAAAAGCCCTGTTTAACACTGTTAAACCGCAGAGTTGGCAGACGGAAATCGCGGAGTTGTTTTTCCCGGTCGCACGGTTGCGGGTTCGTACTCTTTGTGCGACGGCTGGCAAACGGGGGCTTTCCTCCTTGGAAAGAGAGGATATGGATGCCGCTTACTGTATGGGTGTGATGATGTATTCCCCGATTGTGTCTGTCTTGACGGGGTCTTCCTCTTCCAGAAATTGGTATGCTTTTATCGTCTTGATGCCACACGTGGAGAAGTATTTCTCCAGTTTCCCCTGTATCGTAAGGAGCTTTCCCTTGTTTTCCGGGTGCGATACCAGGTTGAGGTTTTCCCTGTAAGCGGAGCCGTTGTACAGGCGCACGGGCAGGCAGTTCTGCACATCGGTCTCCTCTTTGTCGTCGGCAAGGAGGATATTGCTCTCTTGCAGGAAAGGCGGTTCGAAGTTTGACAAGGAGAGGGCCGTCCCCTCGACACACCCCACAACGTAACCTTTCAGGCAGACTATGGTGTCGCAGGATTGCCGGTATAGTTCCTGCGCTTGCCTGACGGAGGTGTAGGACACATCGGCTATGTTCAGGATGATCTCCACTGAGGGCTTCTCCCCGTCTTCTTCCTCACTGTAAGGCTGACAGCCCGCCCATGCCAGAACGGTGAAAGTGACGAGATAAAGAATAGATGGTCTCATGACGGATGAATCTTGAATGATGCAAAGATAAAAGAAATCGGTATATTTAAGGTGGGAGAAGAGGAAAATCCTTATTTTTGTATGAGTTATTGTCAGCCAAGATGAAGATAATTGTTCTTACAAAACAGACAGCCCCTTATAATAAATTTCCTTTTCCTTCGTTTTATTCCAAGTCGGACTCCACGCTGCTGAAAGGGGGGAAACCCTTTTTTGTCCCGGATTTCACCCGCGAATGTGTGGTGACATTGCATCTGGTCGCCCGGATAGGAAGACTGGGGAAAAGCATACCGGAACGTTTCTCTGGCAGATATGTGGACGCATGGACTCTCGGAGCTCTGTTTTCCGCAAGGGATACGGATGGCGGAGGGACGGCGGTATCGTCTATGGCTGTGGATTTTGATGGTAGTACAATGATAGGGGAATTTGTGGATGAGGTGTTTTTAACCAAGGAAGGTTCGGCAGCCTCTTTCGAGGTGGGCGGCGAGGAGACGCTTTCGCCAGTGTCTCCCGTGCGGATTCTGAAGGAAATGTATTCGGATTTCTCCCGCCTCAGCTCTTATTTCACATGGAGGCAGGGGGATTTGCTGTTCTCCGCTCCGCTGTACGCCCCGCTTCCGATAGGTGAGGGAGGCTTTGTGAAAGGCTCTGTCTCGGACAGGGAGTTATTGGATTTCAATATAAAATAAAGGATGTCCGCATGAATAAGGTCAAGTGTCTTCTGGTTTTCTCTTGTTTCCTGCTGTCTCTCTCTTTAGCCTGTGGCAGTCTGAAGACGGAGTTCGTCTCCGTTCCCTGGGACAATGGCGTGCGGGAGATACCGGTTTATAGCACTTCCTTCCCTTTGGGCGGTGATTTCAAGGGACAGGACTATTCCGTGGCGATAGAGTACCCCGAGTATGTGCGGCTGTCTGCTGCGGAGAGAAAGTCCCTGAGCCGTCTGGGAGTTGTCCCGGCGGACAGTATCGTTCTGAACACCCGGTTGGGAGTGTCCCGGAAGAAGGGACAGCTGGATGTGTCTTTTGTTCCTGTTATGAGGAAAGACGGAAAATGGTTTCGTCTGGCTTCGTGCAAGCTGGTCGTAAAGAGCGGTGCGCAGTCGTCTTTGATGCGGGTCGCCTCGGACGATGCGGCTTTGGTGCGCGGGTATGCCGCTTCTTCCGTGTTGTCGCAGGGGAAATGGGCGAAAATCAGAGTGGGGGAAGCCGGTGTCTATTCCCTGACACCTTCTTTCCTGGCTTCTTTGGGATTCCATGATATATCCAAGGTGAGGTTGTACGGCTATGGCGGAAGAGTGGAGAACGAGGTGATAAATTACAGTTCCACGCCCGACGGGGATTATGATGATCTGGAGGAAATACCTCTTTTCCGCCGGAAAAGCGATGCGCTCTTCTATGCGGAGGGCACCCGCCGCTGGCATGCGTTCTCCTACAACACTGCCTCCCAAGTGTATGTCTCCAGCTATGAGAACAACCCTTATTCCTCCTATTCCTATTATTTCCTCACCGAGGGGGACGCTCCCCTGTCCATACAGGACATGGAAGCCACGGCTTCCTCTTTTGCGGAAGTGACGAGTGTTCCTGCCCAGACGGTGATTGACAACGATGAATACAGCTGGTACACCAGCGGCAGGAATCTGTACGAGGACTATAACTATGCCGATCATGGGAACAAAAGAACCTACTCTTTGCCTGTGCCCGGCATAGACAGTACTTCAAAAGCGTGCTTTTCCTTGTCTTTCACAGCGTCTTCCTCATCGGCAACAAGGGTCAATGTGAATTGGAACGGGGCGGATATAGGCTCTATGAGCATCGCTGCTACGGGACAATATGACCATGCCAGGGCTTCAGACAGGACTTATGCGGTCTCGAATCTGAAAAGCAGGAACACAGTTACCCTGAGGACAACTACCGATGCTGATGCGCGTCTGGATTATATCAAGTTGGATTATAACCGTATTCTGGCATATACAGGCGAGGTGCTGCCGTTCCGCTATTTCAACAGCCAGCCTGCGGATTTCAGAATAACGGGGGCGGATGCGAATATCCGTGTCTGGCGGTTGGGATATCCAGGTTTCCCTGTGGCGAATGTGCCTGTCGAGCTGAGTGGAAATGTCCTTTCCTGCAAGGTGGATGACCCCTCTTTGCGGTATGTCGCCCTGGATGTGACTGCCTCCTATGCTACCCCGGAGAGGGTGGGCGTGATAGAGAACCAGAATCTTCATGGCGATTCCGCCTGCGATATGGTGATACTTGTTCCTGAAAGCGGGAAACTGACAAGTCAGGCGCAGCGTCTGGCTGACTACCATTACAAGAAAGACGGACTGCGGACGAGAGTGGTCAGGGCGGACAAGGTGTATAATGAGTTTTCCTCGGGTACGCCGGATGCCGGGGCGTACCGCCGCTATATGAAGATGCTGTACGACAGGGCGGAGACGGAGAGCGATATGCCCCGCTATCTGCTGCTTTTCGGAGGCTGTGTGTGGGATAACCGTATGCTTACTTCCGAGTGCCGGTCTCTGAATCCGAAGGATTATCTGTTGTGTTACGAGACCACCCAGTCGCTGAACGAGGTGGACAGCTATGTTACGGACGACTTCTTCGGCTTGTTGGACGACGGCGAGGGGGAGAGTATTCGGAACGAGAAGATTGATTTGGGGATAGGGCGTATCCCTGTCGTCACGGAGGCGGATGCCAAAATCGTGGTGGACAAATCCATCGAGTACATGGAGAACTCGGTATGCGGGTCATGGAAAAACGACATATATGCCATTGGTGATGACGGAGATTCCTATGAGCATATCAAGGATGCGGAGAGATTGGCGCAGATGCTGGAGACGGAATATCCCCGGATGGAGGTCAGGCGTGTATATTCCGACGCTTATGTCCGTCAGTCCTCTGCCACGGGAAACAGTTACCCGGAAGTCACCTCGTTGTTGAAGAATGTCATGAACAACAAGGGGGCGTTGATCATGAACTATGTGGGACACGGGTCTTCCTACCAGATTTCCAAATCCCAGCTTCTGCGGACGGAGGATTTCAAGAACGCGGTTTCGTCCAGGATTCCTTTGTGGGTGACGGCTTCCTGCGCGCTGACTCCCTATGATATGTTACAGGAAACGATAGGGGAAACCGCCCTGTTGAATAAGACATCGGGAGCGGTGGCGTTTTACAGTTCCGCCCGTGCGGTGTACTCCACGTACAATTCCTATCTGAACAACTACTTCATGAAGTATGTCCTCTCCACGGACAAGAATGGGAAACGCTGTACTTTGGGAGATGCCGCCATGGCGACGAAAGTCAGTCTGGTGTCTCCTCCAACCATAGGGTCGTCTGCCGATTATACGGAAAACAAGCTGAAATATGCCCTGATGGGAGATCCCGCCCTGGCTCTCACCTTCCCGACTTCCACGGTGGTGATAGACGAGATCAACGGAACGCCTGTGGGCGATAGCTCCGCCTCTCTTCCGCAGCTTCAGGCGGGGGCGAAGGTGAAAGTTTCCGGGCATATAGAGACCGAAACGGGCAGTCGGCTGCCGTCATTCAACGGAGTGGTCACGGTCTCCCTGATGGATAGCAAGGACACCATACAGTGTCTGAACAACGCCAAAGATGATGTAGAGCCTTTTGTCTATTCGGAATATGTGAAGACGCTGTATTCGGGGACGGATTCCGTCCGCAACGGCGTGTTTGAAACCACGATACCCGTACCGCTGGACATCAAGTATTCCAACCTGACAGGGAAGATGAGCCTGTATGCGGTCAATAATGAGAAAGATGTGGAGGCGAATGGCGTGAGC
>CAVEJA010000093.1:0-2065 GCA_963615745.1 Duodenibacillus sp. | reverse complement strand
GCAGATACCTCCTGTGAATACTGTCCCGGCTATACAAGGAAGCTCGTCCGCTGGAAACGCCTATATACATCGGGGAGAATATATAGAGGAAGCCCCGGAAACCTTTTCAATGTCTGACATTGAGAAAGAGGCCATCCGTCTGGCATTGCAGCGGCATAGAGGGCGACGGAATGAGGCGGCGGCGGATTTGAAGATTTCCACCAGAACTCTTTATCGCAAAATAAAAGAATATGGTTTGGAGTGACAAGGGGAGGAAATATGCCTGTCTGCTTGTGGCAAATATGGTTTTGCTGCTGGTCTCATGCTCGGTTTCCTATAAATTCAACGGAGCTTCGATAAACTATGACTTGACGAAGACGATACAGTTTTCGGATTTCCCTATCCGTTCCTCGTATGTATGGATGCCGATGCACGCTATGTTCAACAATCAGTTGCAGGACACATATATGCGGCAGACCAAACTCCAGCAGGTAAAACGTAACGGTGACTTGCAGCTTTCGGGTGAGATAGTGGAGTACAGCCAGATAAACAAGGGGGTGTCGGCTAATGGATATTCCTCCCAGACCCAACTGAAGATGACGGTCAATGTGCGGTTTGTGAACAATAAGAAACATACTGATGACTTTGAACAGCGTTTCTCGGCAACAGCGGAATACGATTCCTCGCAACAGCTGGCCTCCGTTCAGGAAGAGCTTGTCCAGCAAATGATAGAGGATATAGTGGATCAAATATATAACGCTACCGTGGCTAACTGGTAGGAATTTCAGAGATAGAGAATGGGAGGAAAGAGAATAGCGGATATGATCAGGCAACCGGAATGTCTTGGCAGGGATACGATACCTTTGTTGAGCCGTCTGGTGGAGCGATACCCTTATTTTCAAACCGCCCGTTTGCTGCTGTTGCAGAATTTGTACAGGGAAAAGGATGCCCTCTTCTCTAAAGAGTTGTCCCGCTCCGCTGCCCTGCTGGCTGATCGCAGTGTTTTGTTTGATATGATAGAAGGGGCGGATTATAAGATAGAGCCTTTGGAATCCATGCCTGCGCCTTCTGCTGGAACACAGGAAGGCATGGATAGAACACAGTCCTTGATTGAGAACTTCCTTGGGGAGGTTTCCAGCAAGCCCTCTCTTTCCCGTCCCGTTCCCCACGAAACTAGTCCGATAGATGCGTCGGTGGACTATATGGGCTATATGATGCAGCAGGAAAGCTCGGACGGGAATGGGACAAAAGACGATGCCTCTTTCGGAATCTCTGGAAAAATAGTGCTGGAGGAAAAGGAGGAATACGATACTCCGGAGGAAGAGGAACTGGCAGAAGAGGAGTATTTCACCGAGACATTGGCGAAAATATACATAAAACAGAAGAAATATGGGCGGGCATTGGAAATTATACAGGCGTTGAGTGCTGCTAATCCAAAAAAAAATAGTTACTTTGCAGACCAAATAAGATTTTTAGAGAAGTTAATAGGAATAAATAAAAACAACGAAGAATATGTATAACATTTTAATTGTACTGATTGTTATTGCAGCCATATTGTTGGCATTGATTGTACTCATCCAAGAATCCAAGGGCGGAGGTCTGGCTTCCGGCTTCGCCGGGTCCAACGCTATTATGGGCGTGCGGAGGACAACTGACATTATAGAGAAGACTACCTGGGGACTTGCCATTTTTATTGTGGTCTTGAGTGTGGCTTCCTCTTACTTTGTTCCGCAGGGACAGGATGTTTCCGTGGTGATGAAACCTGGTACGACACTTCCTTCTCTTCCTGCGCAGCAAAGCCCGGTTCAGAACGCTCCTGTGTCAAGTCAGCAGCAAGCTCCGGCAGCTCCTCAGCAGTAAATACGGCTTTTTGGAGAGAACTTACAAGCGGAATGGGGTTGTGAAAATCCACAACCCCATTCCGCTTGTCGTGCCATGTTCTTTCTTGAGAAAGCGTTTCTCTTTTGGTGGAGAGGTCTGTTAGAAGACCGCTTTTCCAACTCTGCGGTTTACGGGTGCTAACTCGCCTGTTTACGCCTCGAAAAAGCCCTATTTAACACTGTTAAAACGCGGAGTTAGGAGGGCT
>CAVEJA010000092.1:0-2570 GCA_963615745.1 Duodenibacillus sp. | reverse complement strand
CAGGGCTTTTCCGGGGCGTAATTCCGTATAACAATTTTTCTAAACCGCGGAGTTAGGAAAACCCTTTCCGCAGGATGCGGTTCTCTACCTTGTCCGCCACGTCGGAAACCGCCGCCCCCCATTTCTTCCAGAGCCATAGACGGGGCATATCCATGAGTATTCCCAAGACACAGAAAGCCAGAACCAGCAGGAAGACAGCGGCAGAGAAACAAGTATGGCTCAAATGGGCATACATATATTGCACCATCTTTCGGAAATGGGGGATGATTTGCGGGTGCATCTGCAACAGGAATATGCCGAAAGTCCCTTTCGCCAAGGTATTGACAGTCGTGTTCTGGAAATGTATCTTGGTGAAGAAAAGGAAGAAACATACCGCCCCGTAGAGCTGTACAGGGTTGTTCAGGGCATACAAACTCATTCGATAAGGATTCTTGATACGCCACAAAGCTATGACCGTATTCAGCAGGACATAGAGGAGAAAATGCAGAACATCCGTCTTCCAGCTGCGGTTTGTCAGCCATCCCTGGTGCAGTCTCAGATACCGTCCCATTACATATAATAATATAAGGGACACAAAGGAATCTCCGTCATTGAACTCCTTGCAATAGTGTGTCCCCCATCCCAGATATGAGGAGGCGGCAAAAAGCAGCAGGATGAAGAGCCCCAACCGGGCTCTTCCGCTGTTCTCGCAGAAACTGTTCAGCATGGGAGCGAACAGCATCAGCAGCAGATAGGAGGGAATAAACCAGTTGTAGCGGGTGAGTATCATGAAGGCATTCCCTACATTCTCCCATGTCACCAAAGGCTCTCCCATCGACAGCCCTACGAAATACAGGATTCCCAACACCCCCAGAGAGAAGAAGAGAATCTGGAAAAGGAAGGCCGCGACAGAGCGAAGATGCGCCTTGATGGAGAAATATCCCGAAATAAGTATGAACAGATTCACACCGATATAGGTCAGACTTTGTTCCGCAAAGCGGATGGAAGTCCATACAGGCTCTGCGTTAAAGGCATCCATCTTGGGTCTTCCCAAGGAAAAGAAATTGGTATGTGTGAATATGATCAGGAACATCGCCGCCAGACGCAGCAGCTCAATGTTCGACTGTCGTTGTTTGGTTGTCGCCATGAGAATATGTCTTTTTATACGCAGGCATACGCAATCGCCCCGGCAAATACCGCTATCAGGAGAACGGTCGCCGTTCCCCAGGCAATGCGTAACCATATTTGCTTTTTATGAGAGAGCCTCTTGGGGAGGAACAGCAGGGCATAGGACACCGCCGCATAGAAAACTATGGCGACAGGAAACACGATGCCCGTGACTATGCCGTAGAGAAAAAAGGGATCAGTATGCCTCCTTTCCGCAAGCAGCTCGAAAAGATTCCTCAAAAAGCCTTCCCCTCCGCCCATTGTATCGTCGTTTTATTTGGCCCCGTATTGCTGGATGTTCGCAATAAGAGGGAACAGATTGTCTACAAACAGACGGATAGCGATGGCGAGAAGAATGATTCCGAAGAATTTGCGGAGAACGAATATGAGCGTTCCCGAGAACACTTTCTCCGCCCGCAGAGCCATTTTGAAGACTATATACACCCAAACCATGTTCGCAGCCACAGCGGAGATGATGTTTATCATCGCAAACTGGGAGCGGAAAGAAAGCAGTGTGGTGAAAGTCGCAGCCCCCGCCAGCAAGGGAAAGACCACGGGAATCAGCGTAGCGGAGTCCGTAGCGTCCGCCGTATTGTTAAACAGATTCACATCCAGCAACATTTCCAGGGAAACGAGAAAGAGAATGATGGAACCGCCTATGGCAAAAGACTTGATGTCCACGCTGAAAAGGCGCAGAAACCATTCTCCGCAAAAGAGGAAGGCGATGAGCAACGCCATGGAGATCCATGTGGCACGCCCCACGTTGATTTCTCTCCCCTTGTGGCGCAAGTCAATGACGATGGGAGTTGAGCCTAAAGCGTCTATTACAGCCAGCAAGGCAAAAAAACAAGTCAGGAATTCCTGGAAATCGAATGAAGAAAAGAAAGCTTCCATGGGTTATAGTATTTTGGTTATAGATTGTTTTTCAGCGTGTCCTCCAGACTTTCCATGATTTTTCCGACAGCTCCCGCCCCCTGTCGGATATATTCACTGGCGGCTTTTCCCGCCTTTTCACAGAAAACACGGTCGGCATGAAGCCTGTCCAGAATGTCCTCATACTCTTTGGAAGACCGAATCTCGAATACGGCTTCCCTCTCTTTCAACGCCTGCACCTCCCGGAACTTCATATTGTTAGGGCCTATCACTACCGGAATACCGTAAACAGCCGCTTCGGGAACATTATGTATGCCTACGCCGAACCCTCCTCCCACATAGGCGATTTTTCCATAGCGGTAAATGGAGGACAGAACGCCATAGCAGTCCACGATAAGACAGTCTGCCATAGCCGCATCCTCGGCGGTGGTGGAAGTGAGGCGCACGGAAGGTCTTTGCAACTTGCTTTCTATCTCCCTTAGATGCGGCTCGGAGACCACATGGGGAGCGATAATCAACCGCTGCTCGCGATGTTTGTTGAAATAATCTAT
>CAVEJA010000091.1:0-8152 GCA_963615745.1 Duodenibacillus sp. | reverse complement strand
CCCCTCCACGCCCCACGCGCTCAAACTCTTGTTGGCACGGAGGCAGTCGTATTGATACAATTTCCCCAGTTTGCGCACCGTCTCCTCATGGAATTCCCTCGCATCCGGGGCTTTGTGGAAATACAGATAGCCACCGAAGACCTCGTCAGCCCCCTCACCGGAAAGAACCATCTTGATGCCCATGCTCTTGATCACACGTGCCAGCAGATACATCGGCGTACTCGCACGAACCGTAGTCACATCATAAGTCTCTATAAAGTAGATGACATCCCTTATCGCATCCAGTCCCTCCTGTATGGTATAGTTGATTTCATGATGCACCGTGCCGATATGCTCCGCCACCAGTCTGGCTTTTGCCAAATCGGGAGCACCTTTCAGTCCCACGGCAAAAGAGTGCAGGCGCGGCCACCACGCCTTTTCCGTACCCCCGCTCTCTATACGGCGGCTGGAGAAAAGCTCCGCCACGGCACTCGTTACGGAAGAATCCAGTCCGCCGGAAAGCAGCACGCCGTAAGGCACATCGGACATCAGCTGCCTTTTCACGCTTGCCTGCAACGCATCACGAACCGCTTTCACACTGTCCTTGTACGACAATGCGGCAATCCCGGCAGTCTTTCCCGTACATTCACCGGGCATCCTGGACATCCAGTCACGCTTGTACCATTTCACCATCTTTCCCTCCGCACTATGGTAATAGTGTCCCGGAAGGAACGGCTCATAGGTTTCGCAGAAACCCTCCAAGGCTTTCAGTTCCGATGCGACATAGACCTTGCCGTCGGCATCCTTACCTATATATAATGGTATGACCCCTATCGGGTCTCTCCCAATCAGGAACTCGTCCTTCTCCTCGTCATAAAGCACAAAGGCGAAAATACCGTTCAGCTCCTCGAAAAGAGCCAGTCCCTTCTCCTTGTACAGAGCCAGTATCACCTCGCAGTCCGAACCTGTCTGGAACTGATACGCCCCCTCGTACTTCTGCCGGATTTCCCGATGATTGTATATCTCCCCGTTTACCGCCAGCACGAGCTTCCTGTCCGGGGAGAACAACGGCTGCCCGCCGGATTCGGGATCGACAATGGACAAACGCTCATGCGCCAGAATCGCCGACTTTCCACAATAGATACCGCTCCAGTCTGGTCCGCGGTGACGAATCTTCGCCGACATTCTCAATGCCTTGGCACGCAGAGCATCACTGTTCTCCCTAATATTCAATATACACGCTATTCCACACATAATCCCAAAATCGTTACATTATTAAATTTGCTTCCGTGTTTTTCTTTACAGATTTAAGATTTACGATGCAAAAATACGACATTTTTCATACAAAACACCGTCACAGCTGATTTTTTATCACCGCTTTCCGTCTCCCTGCCCCCGATATTTCCTCTTCCCGGAAAACGAGACAGCGGACATCAAAGCCCATGCGGTTATCCATCTTTGATATACGGAACAAGGGAATTGGTACATTTTTTGTACTTTTGTGACAGAAAAACGAACTCCGTGAACAAACAATACTCTAAAGATTTCTCACAAAGCATCCTCTTAAGCCGGGAAGAAGCCAGGCGACTTCACAATACCACCATCCGTGTGGAGCATTTCCTGTTGGGTATACTCAAGGAGAAATCCAACCGGGCTGCCGCCATCATCGACAAATTCTGCGGAAACAGGGATTCGCTTATCGACAGTCTGGAGACCCATTTGTCCAACATCACAGAGGCACAAGGGGCTTCATCGCAGGCAGACAACTACACTCTGGAAAATTCCGCCACACAGGCACTCCGCGACTGTCTGGAAGAGGCGCACGAATACGACAGCCCGCAAATCCATGCGGAGCATCTTCTGCTCGCCATTCTGAAAAACGGCAACAGCTACGCCTGCCGTCTGCTCAATGCCAACGGAATAGACTACAACACCGTCACCCGGGATTTGAAAGAACATTCCGAGCCGGAGGACAACCTCGACTTCGATGACGATGAGGAGGACGAGCTTCCCCCTCCCGGATTTGAAACGGGCAGCACCCGGACAACAGCCAGAAAGAAGGCGGAAAGCGACACGCCCTACCTTGACAAATACGGAACGGACATCACGGAAAGAGCCGCCCAGGGAAAACTGGACAAGGTGATAGGCAGAGAAAAGGAAATAGAACGGATAGCCCAGATTCTGAGCCGGCGCAAGAAAAACAACCCTATCCTGATAGGAGAGCCGGGCGTGGGAAAGACAGCCATCATAGAGGGTCTTGCCGAAAGAATCAATTCTATGAACGTACCCACAGCCCTGTTCGACAAACACATCGTATCACTGGACATGTCCTCCCTCGTGGCAGGCACAAAATACAGAGGACAGTTCGAGGAAAGGCTGAACGCCGTCATCAGGGAACTGGGGCAACATCCCGAAATCATTCTTTTTATCGATGAGATACACACCATCATCGGCGCCGGAGCCACCTCGGGAAGCATGGATGCCGCCAACATCCTCAAGCCCGCCCTCAGCAGAGGGTCTCTGCAGTGCATCGGGGCGACGACAATAGAGGAATACAGAAAGACCATCGAGAAAGACGGGGCTATGGAACGCCGTTTCCAGAAAATCGTTGTAGCCCCCAACACCCCGGAGGAAACGCTGGAGATTCTCCTGAACATCAAGGAACAATACGAAAACCACCATCATGTCACCTATACGGACGAAGCCGTCGAAGCCTGCGTGAGGCTGACCGACCGGTATATCACGGAGCGGCAGCAGCCCGACAAAGCCATCGACGCCTTGGATGAGGCGGGGTCGAGGGTGCGTATCGGCAATATGCCTGTCCCGGAAACCATCAGACAATATACCGAGGAACTGGAAACCGCCACCGCCCTGAAACAGGAAGCCGTGAAAAAGGAGGATTTCGAACAGGCGGTAAAGCTCAGAGACATCTGCGTTTCCCTGGAAGACAAAATCAAAAAGGAGAAAAAGGCATGGGAAGAGAGCATCAGGCAGCAGCGCAAGACGGTAACGCTGGCAGATGTGGAGAACACAGTATCGCTGATGAGCGGTGTCCCCGTGCAGAGAATGGCAAAATCCGAGAGCATCCGCCTCAAGGGGCTCAGAAAATCCCTGCTCAATGACATCATAGAGCAGAACGAGGCGGTGGAAAAGCTGGTGAAAGCCATCATCCGCAACCGCATCGGAGTGAGAGACCCGAACAAACCCATAGGGACTTTCATGTTCACAGGACCTACCGGCGTGGGCAAGACATATCTCACCGAGAAACTGGCGGAACACATGTTCGGCACCAAGGATGCCCTGATACGGATAGACATGAGCGAATACATGGAGAAATACTCCACCAGCCGCCTTGTAGGCGCGCCTCCGGGATACGTAGGCTATGACGAGGGCGGGCAATTGACGGAGAAAGTGCGCCGTCATCCCTACTCCATCGTACTGCTGGACGAGATAGAAAAGGCGAGCCACGATGTGTTCAACATCCTGCTGCAAGTCATGGACGAGGGCAGACTGACGGACTCATCGGGAGTGACCGTGGACTTCAAGAACACCATTATCATATTCACCTCCAACATCGGCTCACGGGAAGTGTCGGATTTCGGACGGGGAATCGGCTTCAGCACCGACGAGGAATCACGGGAAAAGAATATGGGAAAAAGCCTCATCATGAAATCCCTCAACAAGCATTTCGCCCCGGAGTTCATCAACAGACTGGACGAGATCATCATGTTCAACCCCCTAACCAAGGACGGAACAAAGAAAATAGCCCAGCTGGAACTGGACAAACTGCGGCAGCGGATGTCCTCCATGGGCTATCAATTCACCATAACACGGAAAGCCATGGACTTCCTCGTGGAGAAAGGATATGACCACAAGTATGGGGCAAGACCTCTGAAACGCGCCATTCAGACTTACATAGAGAATGGTCTGGGGTCTCTAATCATGGAGGGAGAGGTCGGAAACGACCATATCATACACATTTCCAAAAAGACGGGAAAAGACGAGCTGGCGTTCAGCTGACCCAAAACGCCCGTTGAAAACAATAGCAAAAGAGTTCCATGCAGACCAAAATCCGCATGGAACTCTTCTTTTCCATACAAAACCAGGCATCCTTTCCGACGGCTGTACCAGCCTTTATCGGAAGACACCATTCCCACTCCGTGGTTTTATACTCCTAAAACGGCGTTTTTCTGTCCGTAACTCCGCGAGTTACGAGTGTTAAACAGGGCTTTTTCGAGGCGTAACTCCGCGAGTAATTTTTCTAAAACGCGGAGTTACGGGAATCATTTCTTCTTCAAGTGAACGCCAAGCTGCATTCCTGTATAGTTGCCCGCCATTTTTGACACAAGCTGCAAGGTGGATGAAGTGGAGGACAACGCACTCGCATACTTGGCAAATGTCAGCAGCTTGTTCGCAGAAAAGGTTATCTGAAGGTCATTCCCGCTGATAGCCACATTCGCAGTTGCGACTTTGCTTTTCGCAGCAGTATAGAATGTTATGGTAGAACCGCTTACAGAATACGTGCCTTTTACCGTGCGGTTGTTGGTCTTGACGGTAAAGGAATTGTCCGAACCAAAAGTAAATGTGGAAGTTGCCTTGAATCCGTACTTTGTCAAAGCCGTTCCCAATTTCGTCTGAATGGTATTCGCCACGACCTTTCCCCCTGCCTTGCTCAACAGATTCTCGGATTCAAAAGCCACAGCAGGCTGGGAATAGACCCAAGTCCCCTCCAGGCTCGTTGCGGAAACCTGCTTTTTCCCTATCAGATTATTGAATACGGAAGTAAGCACTCCGCCCGCAGTACTTGTACTGCTTGAATTGGAGTTGCCTGAATTGGAAGACATCAGATTGCCGAGAACATCTGACAATGTGCTTTGCGCATAACCTTGACATGAAAAAGCGATAGCAAATATTACTATACCCACAATTTTTCTCATAGTTTCCTTGTATTTTAAATAATGAATCATCTGAACGACACTTTTATTTTCGGCAGACACTTTACGGCAATCCGCCATTTCAAGTCGCAAAATTATTGATTTCCACAAAAAACTATGATGCAATTTCATGACATTCTCGCCATTTTACTCCAAAAAGGAACACTTTCGATGACATTCCGTATCGCAAACGAGTTGATTTCCATCCCCCTTTTCCCACCCCGAACTGACAAGCTGGCACTTTCATTCCCTAAACAGACAAACGCCATACCTCCCTCTGACACTTTGCCCATACACAAAGACTGGCATTTTTTTTGCTGTTCCATCTAATAAAAAACGAACAATCATGGCATTCATAGACTATTATAAAATAATGGGAATCGACAAGAACACCCCTCAAAGCGAAATCAGAAGCGCGTATAAGAAAAGAGCCAAGCTGTTTCATCCCGACCTCCATCCCAATGATCCGAAGGCAAAGGCGAAATTCCAGGCTCTGAACGAGGCTTACGATGTTCTGAACGACCCCGAAAAAAGGAAGAAATACGACCAATACGGCGAGCATTGGAAAGAGGCGGGCGCATTCAACCAAGGCGGGAACGCCGGATGGGGGAACGGAAACATGGGAGGCCAGGACTTTGATTTCAGTGCCTTTGAAGGTGTAGGAGCCGGCGGGTTCAGCAGTTTCTTTGAGGAAATCTTCGGCAACAGGCGGAGAAAGACCTCCAGAAACCCGTTCGGAGGAGGCTGTTGCAGAGACAACGCCACCCATGATGACGCTCACGCCTCCATTGACATAGACCTTTACACAGCCCTGCTGGGAGGAGAGCTTATCGTACAAGTGAAAGACAGCAAAATCAAGCTGAGAGTAAAACCCTGTACCCAGCCGGGAACAAAGGTACGGCTCAAAGGAAAAGGAAACCGTCTGCCCGACGGGACACAAGGAGATCTGATACTTACCTACAACGTGAAGCTCCCGGAGAAGCTCACGCCTTACCAGGAGAATTTGGTCAGACAAATGAAGACTGCCACGAATCAATAAGACGGCGGGCGATACTCAGCTTTTCAGGAACAGGAGGAAGGTTGTCATAACGAAACCATCCTCCTTTTTTCAGCTCCGCATCCTGCAATTCCAGTTCCCCGCTCTTGTAATCGGCAAAGAAACCCGCCATCAGATTGCGGGGAAACGGCCATACCTGACTTCCGAAATAGCGTATATTCTCCACCTCCAGACGGGTTTCCTCCCAGACTTCCCGGCGCAGACACTCCTCCAAGGTCTCCCCCAGCTCCACAAAGCCCGAGACAAGTCCGTAATAATCCCTTTTGAATGCGCGCGACTGAACCAGAAGAACCTCCTCTCCTTTAGAAATCAAGACAATCACTGCCGGAGAGAGCTTCGCCCAGACCTCGCTTTCACAAACGGGACAATACTTGCTTATATCGGTTTTCAGCCGCAACGGTGTGCCGCAATGACCGCAATAGATATTCTGAGCGTTCCAGTCCAACAGCTCCGCAGCCTTTCCCGCACGGCGATAATGGCTGATGGAAATCCGCCCGAAGCACTGACGCAAAGGAATCCACTCCCCTTTCAGACGCTCCCTCGCCTCCGCTCCCGCCACGGCAGCCTTGCACACAGAGCCGTCCAGCCACGTGAAATCCATCACCGTCTGAAGCCCGACAGGCTCTTTCTCCCAAACGGGTATCTGGAAAAGACCGTCCGCAGACGGTTCCACATACAGACTTCCTCCATCAAAAACATACCAACAAATCATGTCTCTCACCCTTACATATAAAAGAAGAAGGGGATTCACCCCTTCCTTTGATTCAGATACCCGTCCCGCAGACTATTCCGTCTGCTCCGTTATCCGCTTGCTCATCAATTTGTTCCAGAAATTAAGGTTCACGAAATAGACCTTTTTGCCATCCTTCTTCGAGGAGAACAGACCCAGATAAAAGATATTCTCATCATCGAGATAGGTACACATCCTCTCCGCCTTATCGGGCTTTCTGAGTATCTGCACATTGGGATACCTCTCCCGTATGCGGGACAACGCCTCGTTATAGCAGCTGTCCGCCGCCTCCTTGCTCTCCATACGGTTGGAGCCAATGACCTTGAACAACCCTCCATCGACGGGAGAGAAAATCAAAGCCACTGTCTGAAAAGCTATCCCGTCCAAATCCACATCCTTCAAGAAGATGTTTCCATCACCCACTATCGGATCCAGGTCCATCTTTCTCAAAGACTCCTCCATAACAGCACAGGGAGTACCGAAACCACATCCCCAGAATGTGGACTTCACTTTCCCGGCATAGGCACAGCCTCCTGCCCAAATCACCATACCGATCAGAACTGACAGCAACCTCTTCATAGCAACATTCTTTTAATGGATTATTGTAAATTCAGGAAATTCCGCGCATTATTGTAACAGATATTCTCCACCATCTCTCCCAATCTCTTTATCTCGGACTTGGGGAGACGGCCTTTTTCCAGATCCTCTCCAAGCATATTGCACAGGAAACGGCGGAAATACTCATGACGGCTATATGAAAGCACGCAATGGGAATCGGTGGCCATTCCCACGAAATGGCTCAAAAGTCCGTGGCTTGACAAGGCATCCAGCTGCCGGCGAATCCCCTGTTCGTTGTTCAAATACCACCAGGCAGAACCCAATTGCAGCTTTCCTGGGTACGAGCCGTCCTGGAAACAGCCCAGAATCACCGCAAACATCTCGAAGTCCTTGGCGTTAAGATTATAGACAATCGTGCGGCACAGCAATCCTCTTTCAAACACACGGTTGAAGAATTTTCCCATGGCGACACCCACATTCCTGTCATTCATCCCGTCGAAACCACTGTGATGCCCCAACAGTTTGAACATGGTGGTATTGATGTCTTTCTGAACTCCTATATGATACTGCTGCGTCCAGCCCGTCTTATAGTCCAACTCGCACAAGTCCATCAGCAGACACGCCTTCAGTTTGCTCTGCTCCTGCGGGAGCAATTTCTTCCCGCTGATAATCCTCGTAAAGATTTCATCTATATCCAAAGCGGTGTATTCCTCCACATAAAAGCAGTCTATACTGACATCGGACATACGGCATCCGAGAGCATGGAAGTAGGAATGGCGTTTCTTCAACGCCTCCCTCAGATTGCCATAAGTGCGGATGACCACATCGGAAGCATCGGAAAGATGCTCTATATAGCGGTTGAACCTTACGGGATTGTCCAGAGCAAACAGGCGG
>CAVEJA010000090.1:465-6742 GCA_963615745.1 Duodenibacillus sp. | reverse complement strand
AAGACGGGTTCACCAGACCGCAATAGAAATCCGCATCAGCCTCATACATGAAGTTCCCCACATCTGCTCCTCCCGTTCTGTTCACCAGTTTTATATCAGGATATTGATAAAATATGTCGAACAACTTCTCATTCAACTGATCTGACATGACCAATGCAATGGCGTAATAGCAGGCTACGGGTTTTGAAGGCTGCTTTGCCTTGCAGCCCAATTCCACCATTCCCTCCCAGTCCTGGCTCTGCAGCATCCGCTGCATCTTGGCTGTATAGACGGTATTCTGTCCTTTCGTTTGCGCCAAAGCCGTTATTCCCGCAAAAAGCAGCACACAGCCAGCTGCATTGACCCATCCTGTCCATGTCTTTTTCCCCGGGCAGGACAGCCATATCTCCTTGAAAGACCTGTTACGCCTCCATTTTATCACTCCCGCGACCACAGCGAGAAGTATCATAAAAAGGATAGGATAGGAGCATACAAAGGATGGCTCGTACTGATAGAAGATATTCAAGCCCAAATACTCCAACACAAAAAGCCATATAAAGGGAATACACAGGCTTATTATCTGCCAATAGCCCCTCAATCGGAATACATAACCAACAAGAAATGCGGACAAAGTCAATATCAACGCATAGACAAAACCGCCAAGCAACGGGTATTTGAACAACACAAGCAACATTCTTCCCACTATCATCATCGGAGCGCACGACATATCCGTCACCTCTTTCATCAGAACGCTGTCGAACGCAAAGAAAGAAAACTGCCCGGTGATATAAAAGACATCACCGTAAATGAAACTGCAAAACACCCAGAGAAGAACAAAGACAAGGGCATAAACGGGTATTTTTCTGGAACTTCCCTGCTTTTTATTATCTGTTTGGACGGAATTATTTCGAATTGACATTCCTTTTTTCTTCGTAGCCATACTTCTATATATCGGAATTAATCAAGCAAATTTAATCATTTTGCCCCAATAACAAGGAATTATCGGGGCAAAAGATAAATTGTCAGAATGCCTGGAGACTGTTTCCGGGTATTCAATCTTCGGGCAACAAATCTTTTCCCGTATGAATCTGTTTTAAGAATTCCTCGCGCTCGGTAACCTCTTTCGCCTTGCGCGCATATACAATCAGGCGGTAAGACTGGTTGTAACTCATATAATTGACAAACCAATTGAACATGACGCTGATCTTATTCCTCACGCCCAATATAGGACGGAGGTGAATCATCAGCCACATAAACCATGCGAGGAAACCGAAAATCTTCATTTTCTTTATCTCTGTCACGGCATGGTTGCGCCCGATGGTCGCCATTGTTCCCAGATTTACATATCTGAAAGGTTTCATTTTCTTGCCGTTCAGACTTCTTTGCAGATTTTTCGCCAGTCGTTTTGCCTGCTGGATAGCGGGCTGCGCCAACTGGGGATGACCATTCGGGCATCTCTCGTCACCAGACATAATGCACTGGTCACCCAAAGCGAAGACATCCTCAAGGCCTTCCACCCGGTTATACTCATCCACCTTGATTCTTCCACCTCTTCCCAGTAAGGAAGCATCCATGTTTCCTATCTTTTCCGCCCTCACGCCACTCACCCAGATAAAGGTTCGCGTGGGAATTTCCGTGCCGTCATTCAGTATGACACTGTGGTTTTTATAGTCGGTTACAAGTTTTCCAAGAATGACATCGACCCCCATTTCCTCCAAATAGCTCTTGGCATATGCCGAGGTTTTTTCGGAAAAGACAGGCAACAGACGAGGTCCGCCCTCTATCAAATAGATGTGCATGGACTTCTGATTCATCTCAGGGTAGTCATAAGGCAGGATAAACCGTCTCATCTCTGACAAGGCTCCGGCTATTTCCACACCTGACGCACCGCCTCCCACAATCACTACATTCAGCAATTCGTTCTCCTCCGCCTTGGAAGAGCAGGTTATGGCTCTCTCAAAATTATCCAACAGGGCGTTGCGAAGTCCCATCGCCTCGCTGACCGTCTTCATGGGAATAGCCTCTTCCTCGATGTGTTTGTTTCCGTAGTAATTGGTTGTCGTGCCACAAGCCAATACCAGATAGTCGTATTTTACCTTTCCAATAGAAGTCTGTATCAGCTTACGCTCCGGGAATATACATCTTACTTCCGCCTTTCGGAAATAAAAATCCTTTTGTCCGTGAAAAATCTTCCGAAACGGGAAGGAGATACTTCCAACTTCCAGACCGGCAGAAGCCACCTGATAAATCAGCGGCGGGAACTGGTGATAATTATTTCGGTCTATCAATATCACCTGGAAGTTCTTTCCACTCAGCCTCCTTGCCAAAGTCAGCCCGGCAAATCCGCCTCCCACAATTACAATTCGCTTTTTCGCACTGTACGGAACATTAACACTCATACTCAGACCCTTTGAATTTCCCTACAAAGTTACTAACATTAAATGTTTTTTACACGAAAAGAAGAACTCAAATATGCGACATTTCAACCATCACACCCGGAGAAATATTTTTGCATTGCCTGTACAAGGGAACATCACAGGGCTTCCGTACACTGGTTCACCAAATAGACAATAGAGATATATGGTATTCCCGAATTTGTCTGCAAGCCTATCTCGCAAGTTCTGCTATTGGAGTAACCTATTGGAATCTCCGCTTTTTCCACCTGCTCCTTCAACTTCCGGGTTGCCCATTTGTTCAATTCGGGATGCGTCATTCCCTTGTCTCCCGCAAAGCCACAACAGCCCACGCCCTCCGGGACGAGGACTTTCGTGGAACACAAAGAAGCCAGATTATACAATATTCCGTCCAGTTTCATCAGCCTCATAGAGCAAGTCGTATGTATAGCGACGGGAATATCCGTTCTGTTCCATCTCAATTTGTCCTTCAGAAAGACCCATATAAATTCCGCAGGCTCATAAAGTTTAATACCTTTTATATGCTGCCGCATACGATGAAGGCACGGACTTTGGTCGCAAAGGACAGGATATTCACCCTGTCGGCTGGCTTCAAGCAAAGCCATCTCCATCTCCCGAACCTTTTTGTCGGCAACATCAGGCATCCCTTTGCTTTCCCATATCGTTCCGCAACACAGCTTTTCATGCTCTTTAGGAATGATTACCTTATAACCAGCCTTCTGAAGCAAGGCTATGGTTTCCTCTACCAACGGACGCTTTACAGGAGAATGTTCTGACAAACCCATCATCTGGTTCAGACAACTCGGAAGATAAACCACAACCCTATCGCCCTGCCCTGTCTCCAGATTACCCGTATATTTATACCTTTTAGGCGTGGAAGCTGTCCACAAAGGAACACCTACGGTCTTGTGCAGCCCTCTGCAAATACTCCCCAAGACTTTTTCTCCCAGAATCTTCCGCCCCAACTGAGCCAGAGACAGCACGGAACGTATGGCATTCTTGGTTTCAGAAAACCTCCGAGCCGCCAGTTCCCACAATTTTCTCTCCATCGCAGGTATATTCTGACGGCGCAGTTCATGGGTCAGATCCCCCGCATTAATCCCCATAGGACAGGACATGGAACACAGTCCGTCTCCCGCACAGGTCTCCTCCCCTGCGTATTTATAAGCCTTGAGCAAGGAAGAGGCATCCTCTCCCGCCCTCTTTCTACGCTCTATTTCCCTGTTGAGAACGATACGTGTCCTGGAAGACAAAGTGAAACCGCAGGACAAACAGTTCACCTCACAGAAGCCGCACTCTATACATTTGTTGATTTTCTTATAAGCGTCCTGAGTTTCCGCTCCCGCTCCATCGCCAGGAGACACCATAGGAAAGGTCTTCAGATTTTTCAGATGACAGCGGGAATCCGTATTGAATATAACCCCTGGATTAAGTATATCGAGCGGATCAAACACACGTTTCACACGTTGCATGATATCAAAGCACCTTTCTCCCCACTCGTATTTCACGAAAGGCGCCATGTTGCGACCCGTACCATGTTCCGCTTTCAACGAACCGTCATATTTTCCTACCACCATTCGCACCACATCCCCGATCATATCCTCATACTGTTTGAGCTGTTCGGGAGTTTCAAATCCCTGATTGATGATAAAATGGAAGTTTCCCTCCAACGCATGACCGTAGATACAGGAGTCTGTATACCCGTGTTTGTCCAACAAATCAGACAAATCAGCAGTAGCCTGAGGCAAGTCCTCTATATGAAAAGCCACATCCTCAATGATACATATTGTACCCTCCTTCCTCATTCCGCCCACAGAGGGGAAAATGCCGGAGCGTATAGACCAGTATTTGGAACATTCCGCAGGGTCACTTGTGAAACGAACTGGTGTCACCGTCTGGAATACAGACAAACATTTCTCTATATCCCGTATATTTTGTTGCAGCTGCTCTTCCGTCTCAGCCTGTGTCTCCGTCAGGACTGCCGTGTTTCCCGTGTGGTCATTCACGGAAAGCAGGGAACGCTCGTCCAGCAACTCGGCAGCGGAAACCCGCTCCCCCTTCATGGCGACAACAGCTTTGGCTGCGGTAGTGATGTCATTGAAATATATCATCGCACAGGCTTTATGCGATGCCAAGGGCAGGGTCTTCATCGTAACTTCGCTCACAAAGGCCAAAGTTCCCTCTGAACCTACCATCAAATGTGCGATAATATCAAACGGGTCTGCCTGCGTGATGAATGGATAAAGGTTTAGTCCGGTTACATTCTTAATGGAATACTTATACCTGATACGTTTGACCAGCTCCTCGTCCGACATGATTTCATCCCTCAGCTCCTCGATTGCCGACACCACAGAACCATGTTTTTGGGCAAACTCTGTCCTGCTCGCCTCATCTCCCGTGTCCAGAACCGTACCGTCATAGAACACTATACGGGCGGAAACAAGCTCTTTATCCGAGTTGGCGTGCGTGCCACAACTCATACCAGAGGCATTATTGGCCACGATACCGCCAACCATACAGCTTCCAATGCTGGCAGGGTCAGGTCCGAAACAACGGTGATAGGGTCGTAAAATATCATTGACACGTGAGCCGACAAGTCCCGGCTGCATGGTAATCGTCTGCCTTTCGGCATCCACCTCATAGTTTTCCCAGCCCTTTCCCGCAACAATGAGGATGGAATCCGTCACCGACTGCCCGGACAACGCCGTACCGGCAGCACGGAAGGTTACGGGCAGCTTGTATTTTGCGGCACATTCCAACAACAAAGCCACCTCTTTCTCCGTATCCGCAAGAACCACGACCTGAGGCGTTATACGGTAACACCCCGCATCCGTCCCCCAGGCAAATCTGCGCAACTCGTCTACGAAAATCCTCTTTTCGGGAACAAAAGACTTTATTTCCTGTACATATTCTTTATATGCCCTGTCCATAACAAATCAAATCTAAGGTCTGTAATATCTGTTGTAGAAGTCTTCCGCATGCTGGAGCGAATCCAATTTCCCCACATCCACCATCTGGAAGTCCTGTTGCACGTACCCTTGGATATTCAAACTGGCGCATTGGGATATATAGAAATCAGTTATGCTGAATTTTTCCGGGAAGGAATCCATTGCCTCATACACTTTTTCCGTCACAACATGCATACCCGCAAAAGCCAGTTTCCTGCATTTTTCCACCTCCAAATCAGCGAACGGGGTTCTCACCTCTCCCGTTTCAATGTTCGTCCATCCTACCAGCCGGTTCTTGCCATCAAACAAGAAATAACGTTTGGTCGGGCGTTGGCTCACCATCAACAGCGCGTCCACCCCCGGCTCACACCGTTGATAAAACGCCGCCATGTCCCCATTGTCCAGAATGTCCACATTATGAACAAGCAACGGAATCCGCCTTTCTTCCGCATCCAACAAGGTTACCGCTTTCTTCAAACCGCCCCCTGTATCAAGCAAATTTCCGCTCTCATCACTTATCAGAAAGGTCATATCCTTGTAAGGATGGCTCTGTATGTAGTCTATAATCTGCTGCGAGAAATGATGCACATTGACAATCACCTTGCGAACACCCGTCTGGTACAACTTTCTTATCTGTATTTCCAACAACGGAATCCCGGAAACAGGAACAAGGGCTTTGGGCAGACGGTCGGTGATGGGTTTCAGACGAGTCCCCAATCCTGCGGCGAAAATCATGGCTATCATTCGTATATATTTTAATCCAATTACAAAATTATCAAATTACATCCAAAGAGAAACGGCATTTGCCAGAGAAAAGACATACCTTTGTATGGATTTTCCATAACTATAATCCTCAAGAAGACAACACAACATGAAAAGTTTTGGATCAAAACCCTGGATGCTGCCGCAGCCCGTTCTCGTGATCGGGACATACAA
>CAVEJA010000090.1:0-455 GCA_963615745.1 Duodenibacillus sp. | reverse complement strand
GACATACAATGCCGATGATTCCGCCAACGCCATGAACGCCGCATGGGCAGGAACATGGGATATGCACGAAATCATGATCTCTATGGGGAATCACGCCACGACAGAAAACCTCAACAGAAACAACGAGTTCACAGTGGCTTTCGCCACAACAGAAACGATGACCGCTTCTGATTATGTAGGGATTGTCAGTGCAAAAACAGCCCCGGAGAAAATGGAAAAGACCGGCTGGACGGTCAGAAAGGCGGAGCATGTCAATGCTCCGGTCTTTGAGAACTTCCCCATGACTATGGAATGCCGCATCAAACAAAAGATAGAGGAATCGGAAACAGGCTACTATATCATTGCGGAAGTACTCAACATTCTGGTAGACGAGAAATATCTTGCAGAGGACGGCAAACCCGATATGGAGAAAATGAATCTCATTACTTTCGACCCCATCCACAACAACTACATAA
>CAVEJA010000089.1:0-3830 GCA_963615745.1 Duodenibacillus sp. | reverse complement strand
ACGAGTTGCAGGATTTGGAAAGCCGCCACCCTGAAATGTACGATGCAAATTCCCCCACCTTGCGTGTGGGGAGTGATCTGAGCCAGGATTTCCGGCAGGTGGAGCACCGTTATCCGATGCTGTCCCTGGCGAATACATATAATAAAGAGGATGTCAGGGATTTCTATCAGCGCGTTAGTGACGGACTGGGAGGGACACCGTTTGAGATTTGTTGCGAATTGAAGTTCGACGGACTGTCGATTTCATTAATATATGAGGATGGCGTGCTTGTTCGTGCGGTGACACGCGGGGACGGAATCCGCGGAGACGATGTCACAAATAATGTAAGAACGATACGTACCATCCCTCTGCAACTGAATCCCGGGGGAGATTATCCTCGTTCCTTTGAGGTTAGGGGAGAGGTTCTTATGCCGTGGACAAGTTTTGAACGGCTGAACAGGGAGCGTGAGTCACGGCAGGAGCAGCTGTTTGCCAATCCAAGGAATGCGGCGGCAGGAACATTGAAGAGCAAAAACAGTGCTGTGGTGGCAGAGAGAGGGCTGGATGCCTATTTCTATTATCTGTTGGGAGAGAATCTTCCGTCGGACAACCATGAGGACAATATAAAGCATTTGGGACAATGGGGGTTCAAAGTTTCCAAAGCCATGGCGTGTGTGGACAGTCTCGAAGGTATATACAGGTATATAGAATATTGGGACAAGGAACGCAGCCGTCTTCCTGTGGCTACGGATGGAATTGTGCTCAAGGTGAACTCTCTTGCCCAGCAACGGGAACTGGGGATGACTGCCAAGAATCCCCGGTGGGCGATTGCTTATAAGTTTCAGGCGGAGAAAGCATGTACAAGGCTGAACAACATCGTCTTTCAAGTGGGGCGCACGGGGGCGGTAACGCCTGTGGCGGAGATGGAGCCCGTGCTTTTGGCGGGAACTGTTGTGAAGAGGGCTTCTCTTCATAATGCCGACATCATGAATGCCTTTCACCTCCACAAGGGAGATTATGTCTTTGTGGAGAAAGCGGGAGAGATTATTCCGCAGATAGTGGGCGTGGACGAGAGCCACCGTAACGCACAAGGGGAGCTGTTGTCTTTTATACAAGTATGCCCGGAATGTGGAACGCCTCTGGTTCGTTATGACGGAGAGGCTGCCAGCTATTGTCCGAATGACACCGGGTGTCCTCCGCAGATAAAGGGAAGAATAGAGCATTTCATCAGCAGGGATGCCATGAATATAGAGTTCCTGGGCCCTGAAACAATAGAGGAGTATTACGACAGAGGACTGATCCGTGATGCGGCGGATTTGTACAGTCTTCAGGTCGGGCAGTTGTGCGGTGCGGACGGAAACAGGCTTAAGTCTGCGAAAAAAATTGTGGAAAGCATAGAAAAGAGCAAGGAAGTGTCTTTTGACCGCTCCCTGTATGCCTTGGGAATACGGTTCGTAGGGAAAGTCGTGGCAAAATCTCTGGCGAGGCATTTCGGCACAATAGGAAAACTCAGGGAGGCAACTCTGGAGGAACTGCTGGAAGTGGATGGCGTAGGAAAGATTATCGCTGAGAGTGTATTGCGTTATTTCCATAACGAGAAGGAAACCGCCCTCGTGGAGAAATTGGAAAAAGCCGGGGTGAGGTTCGTCATGGAGACGAAAAACGACAGCTCCGGTGACAGACTTGCGGGCAAAAGTATTGTAATCAGCGGGGTGTTCCTGCATCATAGTCGTGAGGAGTACAAGACTATGATTGAGCAATACGGTGGAAAGAATGTAGGCAGTATTTCTTCCAAGACCAGCTTCATACTGGCTGGGGATAATATGGGGCCGTCGAAGTTACAGAAAGCCCAGGCTTTGGGCGTTCCCATCGTCTCTGAGGAGGAGTTCCTTCGGATGCTCCAATAGGAGAAAAAAGGGGTCAGGACTTTTGTCCGCTCTTGTTCTTGCTCTCCAGATTCTGAAGTTTCAGCATCTCGTCACGGTATTGCGCAGCTGTAATAAAGTCGAACCTCTTGGCGGCGGCTTCCATTTTCTTTCGTAGAGACTCCGGGGTTTCCTTTGTTTTTGGGGAGATGTTGTAAGGGGTGGTGCTGTCTGCCGCAACAAAAGCGGGGAGATGGGAGTCTTCTGTATAGATGTTGTTTATCAGCTCGCTGCTGATGTCTTTCTTTATCTGTCGGGGTTTGAGGTGGTGTTCCTCATTGTATTTAAGTTGCTTTGCGCGTCTCCGGGTGGTTTCGTCAATGGTTTGGCGCATACTGTCTGTGATATGGTCGGCATACATGATGACTTTTCCATTGACATTGCGGGCGGCACGCCCTGCTGTCTGGGTGAGTGAGCGGTGGCTTCGCAGGAATCCCTCCTTGTCCGCATCCAATATGGCGACCAGGCTGACTTCCGGCAAATCCAGTCCCTCGCGCAACAGATTGACCCCGACCAGCACTTGGATAATCCCTCTCCGCAAATCGTTCAGAATCTTTACCCGTTCCAGCGTGTCCACATCGCTGTGAATGTAGTTGGTTCTTATGCCATTGTCCATAAAGTATTGGGTGAGATCCTCCGCCATTCTCTTGGTCAGGGTAGTGACAAGTACCCGCTCGTCCCTCTCGTTGGCCTTGTTCACCTCCTCCATCAGGTCGTCCAGCTGGTTCAGACTGGGTTTTACGACAATGATCGGGTCAAGCAGTCCGGTAGGTCTGATGACTTGTTCGACGACTACACCGCCGCTTCTCTCCAGTTCAAAGTCCGCCGGAGTTGCGCTGACAAAGATGGTTTGATGCACCATTTCCCAGAATTCCTCCTCTTTGAGGGGGCGGTTGTCCAATGCCGCAGGCAATCGGAATCCGTATTCCACCAATGCGGTCTTCCTGCTTTTGTCACCGCCATACATGGCTCGAAGCTGTGGTACGCTGACATGGCTCTCGTCTATAACCAGAAGGAAGTCTTTCGGGAAGAAATCCAGCAGGCAGTAGGGGCGGGTCCCCGCTTCCCTGCCGTCAAAATACCGCGAATAATTCTCTATACCGCTGCAATGACCCAGTTCGCGAATCATCTCCACATCGTAAGTGACCCTTTCGTGCAAGCGTTTCGCCTCGAATGTTTTCCCTATCTCCTTGAAATAGTCTTCCTGCTTCGCCAGATCTTCCTCTATCTGCCTTGTGGCAAGGTGGGTCGTCTCCTGGGTTGTAAGGAACAGATTGGCGGGGTATATCTTGTATTCGTCGAAGCTGGATATTCTGTTTCCTGTTTCAGCGTTGATAATGTCTATGCTGTCAATGATGTCATCCCAGAAGCTGACTTGGATAACCTCGTCCGCATAGGCGAGATGGATTCTCACCGTGTCCCCCTTTACGGAGAAAACGCCTCTTTTGGGCTCTATGTCATTGCGTACATACAGGGAGTTCACCAGTCTTTTCATGAGGGTGTTGCGCTCTATTCTCATGTCCTTTTTCAAGGAAATCACGTTTTCATAGAATGCGCTGGGATTCCCCATGCCGTAAATACAGCTGATAGAGGCAATGACAATGACATCTTTCCTTCCGGACAGGAGGGCGGATGTGGCTGCCAGTCTGAGTTTGTCAATATCCTCGTTGATGGCGAGATCTTTTTCTATGTAGGTGTCTGTGGAGGCGATATAGGCTTCCGGCTGATAGTAATCGTAGTATGACACATAGTATTCCACGGCATTGTTCGGGAAGAAGCTCTTGAACTCGGAATACAGTTGGGCGGCAAGGGTCTTGTTATGGCTGAGGATGAGGGTGGGCTTATTGACATTTTTAATCACGTTTGCTATTGTGAATGTCTTCCCGGACCCCGTAACGCCCAGAAGAACTTGGGATTCCTCTCCGT